>NZ_JBHUZM010000061.1:0-42852 GCF_042667665.1 Streptomyces sp. NPDC057307
GCCTCCATGCGGGGCCCGTTACGGCCTGCGGCCGAAGAACTCCAGTTCCGCCAGGGCGATCCGGCGGTTCTTCGCCGCGCCGTACGACGAGTTGACGATGAGCCTGGCCCGCACCGTGTCCGAGCCGCGCAGGTCGAAGGTCTGCTCGCCCGCCTGGTCGCGCAGCCGGATCGCCCGGCTGGTCAACTTGCCGTCCTGTGAGGTCAGTTGCACGGTGACGCGCGCCGGGCGGGCCTGGGTGAGGAATTCGTCCTTGCGGGCCGACGTACCCGAGAACACCAGCAGCTTCATCACCCGCACCGGCTCGGCGAAGTCGCACTCCAGGAACTCCCCGACACCGTCCCCGGTCTCCTCGGGCGCCCAGTAACGGTTGTTGAAGCCGTCGACGGCCGCACCGCCCGGATGGCCCGACTGCGCACTCGACGCCCGGCACTCCGTGGGCGGCACCGACTCGGGCTTACCCGTCTCCTCCTTCGCGAGGCCGAACAGACCGGACATGTGGGGGAGCGCGAACCAGATGCCCACCGCCAGCAGGATCAGCACGATCGGCAGCCCGACCCGTGGCCTCCATCCGCGTCGCGGCCGGGTGCCCGCGACGGGTGACTGCCGGGGCTCGCGGCTGAGGATCCGGCGCCACCAGGGCGGGCGGATCGCGGGGGGAGGGCCCGGGTCCAGGAGAAGGGCGCAGCGGACGCAGAGGGTGCGGTCCGGGGTGTTCTCCGTACGGCAGTGGGGGCAGACGATCGGCGGCCCGGTGGTGGCGGGCGCCGGGGGCGGCTCGGCGGCGCGCGCCCGCGCGTCCGAGTCCGGCCACGCGTCCGGTCCCGGGGCGGGGTCCTCGCTGTCGCCCGGACGTCTCGGGGCGGCGGCGGCGGTGGTGGTGAGGGGCGGTGGTGACGGTTCGGGCGCCGGAGGTTCCGGTACGACAGGTGCCGCCGCCGACCTGTCCGCCGCCGACCTGTCCGTCGTCGGCTCCGGCGGGTTCGTCGTCCTCTCCTCCGGCTCCCAGGCCAGGAACGCCTCGCACGAGGCACAGAACTCCCGCCCCGGCGCGTTCCGATGACCGCACGCCTCGCAGATCACTCCTCGACACCTCCCGTGCCCGGCGGCAGCAGTTCCAGCGTGAACCCCACATGCGCGGGGACCTCCGTGGCGATCAGCTCCTCCAGCCGCACCCGGTCGAGCCGCTGCCCCTCACCCGCCCTGACCCGGATCGTCACCCAAGGGACGGCCCGGCCCGGCAGCGGTGTGTTCGGGGTCGTCGACCAGATGGCGCCGCCACTCTCGGCGATCTCCGGCTCCGCGCCGCCGGTCTCCAGCCGGACCGCTTCGGCCAGTCCGCCGAGGGTCCCGCGCCGCGCGTGTCTGGCCACGGCTCCGCGTATCTCGGCCCGTCGTCGGTCGATCGGGCTGTCCTCGTGGGGCTCCACCGCCACCCACCCGGCCACCCAGTCGAGGAAGTCGTCGGGCGCGCTGCGGTGGTCCAGATACGCGGGCACGTTGTCGATCGTCAGCAGCACCGGGGCCAGGACGTCGTCGAGCGCCGCGAGGAAGCGCCGCAGGAAGTCCTGTTCCAGGTAGACGGCGGGCAGTTGCTCGATCAGGGGGTGCGGGGTCGGCAGTCCGGGGACGTCGGCGCGCATCGGCTCAGGCTCCTCTCACCCGGAGCTGGTGTTCGTAGCTGAAGACGAGCGCGTGCCGGTCCAGCGGGATCTTCGTGGTCGCGTCGGTGCGTTCCCCGGTGACCGGGTCCGCGCGGTAGAGCCGTACGTCCTCCACCAGGTCCACCCCCGGCACCCGTTGGAGCACGGCGAACGCCTCACCCGACTGCACCGGCCGGCCGAACGGCCAGCCCTGTCCGCCCGGCCCGCCGGTGAGCGGGTTGAAGTATCCGTACAGGGCGGCCAGCGCCATCTCCCGTACCTTCTCGGCGACCGCCCCGCGCTCGGTCTGGACCGACGCGACGACGGTGACGCCCTGGTAGAACGGCGGCTCGACGGCCAGCCTGGTCCCGATCGGCCGCCGGGCGTCCAGGTGCTCGGCGATCAGAGCGAGCGTGTGCTCGGGCGGGACAAGCTCGTCGAACTCGATCCGGCCCCGCGCGTCGCCGCGGCCGGCGGGCACGATGAGCAGCCGCACCCCGCCCGCCTCCACCCCACCCGTATCGCCGCGCGTGTCGCCGCCCGTACTGGACCCCGTGTCGCCTCCGGCCTCGGCTGAAGCCTCAGCGTCCGCGCCACCGCCGCCCGACCCGTCGTCCGAACCGGCCCTGATGCAGTGCACGCGCGCCGCGTCCGGAGCGATCTCGCGCGCGAGGAGTTCGTAGTCGTGCGGAACGACCGCCCGGTGCAGGGTCCGCAGCGTCATCGGCCCGCGCACGCGCGCACTGTCGACGCTCTCGCCGTCGACCCCGCCGAGCGCGGGCCGTCGGTTCTCGACCCTGGCCACGTAGGGGATCGCGCCGCGCAGGACCCGCAACGTCGAGCGGGCTACGTTGCCGCGCAGCCCGCCGCCGGTGCGGTAGGAGCGCACCCGGACGGTGGCGCCCTTGGCCGGGACTCCGCCGTAGTAGCGGACTCCGCCGTCCCGCTCGCGTACGGCGGGCCCGAACTCGACCCGCCCGGAGTTCGCGTCCAGCGTGACGTGCCGGTCCTCGGGACCGGAGTGCGCGAAGTCGTCCACGCGGGACCACCGTTCGGCGTCCGCCCCTGACCCCGGACCGGTCACCTCCACCACGAACTCACCAGGTACGACGGGCGGTCGGGCCAGCGTGAACGCCTGGCCGGGCACCCCCTCCGCCTGCCCCAGCACCTCGTCGGTGACGGTCTCCGCGTGCTCGGCCCGGACCGTCGCGCCGATCGTGAACGCGGTGATCCGGCGGACCACGGGCGGCGCCATGTACGTCGGCTGGTCCGGCTCCGCCTCGATCAGGCGGCAGCGCAGCCAGCCGCCGGTCCGCCGTACAACTGCCGCCGGGGAGTGGGTCTTCGGCAGATGCAGGATCAGTTCGCCGGACCTGTTGAAGCCGCCGGTGTCGTCCCTCTCGATCTCGCAGACCGTCCAGGCAGTGCCGTCCCACGCCTCCCACAGCACCGGCGGCCGCCGCGGATCGACACCGACGCCGTCCACCGTGCAGTCCAGCCGCAGTACGAGAACGCCCGCCGGCACGGCGGAGGACAGGCCCACGTACAGACAGTCGCCGACGGCGGGAGTGGCCCCGAAGCACGGCACCTCCCGGCCGAGCGCCAGCTCCTCGGTCCGGTCGGCGGCCTCCCCGGACGCCGGCCGGGTGGCGAGGTGGGCGAAGGCGCACGGCACGATCGACAGGGGCTCGGAGGTCGTGAAGACGACCGCCTCCTCCGTCTCCGTACGGACCGTGGCGACTTCCGTCCCGGCGCGCACCACCACCGGGTCCGGGCGGGGCGCGGACAGCCGGAACGTCACGTCGGTGTGCGCGGCCGTGGGCGGATGGAGCCGTACGCCGATCAGATCGAGGAAGGCGAGATAGTTCTTCTCCGGGACCCTGTTCACCCGGTAGACGAGCTGGTCGACCATGGTCGCGAACGCCTCGATCAGGGTCACCCCGGGGTCCGAGACATTGTGGTCGGTCCACTCCGGGCAGCGCTGCTGCACCCGCCGTTTGGCCTCGTCCACCAAGCCCTGGAAGGTGCGGTCGTCCAGGTGCGGACCGGGCAGCGTCACGCGCCCGCCTCCTCGTCGTCGGCCGATTCCTCGGCGTGCTGCGGGATCACGTAGAACGGGAAGACGAGATTGCGCGGGTCGTTCGCGCCTCGCACGGTGTAGCCGATGTCGATGTAGAGCACCCCGTTGTCGGCCGCGTCGAACCGGACGACGACCTCGGTGACATCGATCCGGGGCTCCCAGCGCTCCAGTGCCAGCCTTACCTCGTAGGCGAGTTGGCCGGCCGTGCCCGCGTCGGCGGGGGCGAACACGTAGTCGTTGATGGCGCAGCCGAACTCGGGCCGCATCGGCCGCTCGCCCGGCGACGTCGCGAGGATCAGCCGGATCGACTCCTCCAGGGCATGCCGGCCGCGCACCAGGGCGATGGACCCGGTGGCGTCCGTACGCGGTGGGAACGCCCAGCCCGCGCCGATGAATTGCTGTCCCATGCGGCCGCTCACCCCCCGATCAGTACGGTCGCGCAGCCCGACACCACCGGCGAGCCGCAGCCCGCCAGATCGCCGGCCCGGGCGGCCGGTTTCCCGCCGATCAGCACGCTCGAACTGCCGGGCGGCGCGATCACCGACGGCGGATGGGCCGCGGGCGACGCGCAGTTGTGTACGGTGCCGACCGTCGCGGCGGGCTTTCCCCCGATCAGCACGGACGGCACACCGGGCGGTCCGACCGTGCCGGGGTGCCCGGTCGGGTCGCCGACCCGGGCGGCCGCGGCTGCTGCTGCCGACATACGGTGCACTCTCCTGTTCCTCGCCTGTGACGCCTCGTCAGTTGAGCTTGATCATGGGGGCGTTGACCGACACCGAACTGCCGCTCTTGATGTCCGTACGCCGTGTGCCGTCGACCGTGACCTGGCCGCCGCGCACCTCCACCGAACCGCCGCTGGAGAGCGCGACCTTGCCGTTCCCGCCGTCGACCGAGACACCACTGCGGGACGTCAACGTGACGCTGTCCCCGGCGAGTTCGAGCGCTCCGCGCCCGGCGTCCAGCGCGACGCCGCCGGGCGCCTTGATGGAGACTCGCTCCTTGGCCTCGATCGTCACGCTGCCGTCGCTGTTGATGACGATGGCTGTTTCGGTGCGGTCGAGGGCGATCGTGAGCTTGCCGTCGCCCGTGCGGAGCCGCACTCCTTGGGGGCCGTTCGCCGCGTCCAGCAGCTCCAGTTGGTTCCCGCTCTTGGAGGCGAAGGCGCGGCGGTTCACGGCGCCGCTGGTCGGGTCGACGAGTTCGTCACCGCCGCCGGGAGCACCTGGGGCGCCGGGAGCGCCGGGAGCAGCGGGAGCGCCGGCTCCTCCAGCCGCCCCGCCTCCACCGGAGCCACCGCCCCCGCCACTGCCGCCACCGCCTCCGCCCGGTCTGTCCACCCCGTTGTACAACCCCGCCAAAACGAACGGTCGGTCCAGATGGCCGTGCTCGAAGCCGACCAGCACCTCGTCCCCGACCTCAGGGATGAACGCCTCGCCGCCACTCGTCCCGCCCGACTGCGCCGTGCGCGCCCAGTCGCTCGCGTACTCGTCCGACAGCCACGGGAAGCGGACCTTCACCCGCCCGGATCCCTCCGGGTCCTGAGTGTCCGTCACCGTCCCGCTGACCAGCCCCGCGCACCGCCCGCCCCCACCCGAGCCTCCCGAGCCGCCCGGTCCCGGAGCGCCGCCGGTCAGCCCGAACAGCGAGCGCTCCTGCTGCCCGGAGACCGTGATCCACGTCTCGTAACCGCGTACGGCGTCGAAGACATGGCGCGACGACGTCACGGTGTACCGGCCCTCGAACGGCGCGCCCACCGCGTTCAACGCCACCGCGCTGCCCGCCCGGACCGCCGGATTCCCCCGGATCACCGCCTCCAGCTCCGCGAACGACCCGGCGATCCGTTCCGCCAGGGCCTTGGCCGCCTGGTCCACCTGGGCCTGCGTCCCGTACGCCGCGTCCGTCACCACGAACCGCGCCTCGCCGAACGGGGCGGACACCTCCGCCGCCGACACCCCCAACTCCAGCGTCGACGAGGTCCCCGCCGGCGCCTTGCCCACCAGCGGTTCCTTGGCCTGGACGTCCCAGCCGCGCACCTCCACCTCGGAGACCTGCTCGGCGGCGGACACCCCGGCCCGACAGCGCAGCAGATTGCCGCCCAGCTCCAGGACGAGAGGGTTACGGTCGGCGCGCGCCGAGCCGTCCGGTGCCGAACTCGCCTCGGCGGGGCGGGTGATGTGCAGTTGCCCGTCGCGTACGTACGCCTGGGCTCCGGCCTCCTCGGCCAGCCCGCGCACGAACTCCCAGTCGGTCACGTTGGGTTGGGCGATGTGCTCGATCACGGGCCCGGCGACGTCCACCGTCCCCGGCTTCAGCCCGGCGCGCTGGGCGACCTGGCCGCAGATGTCGGCGAGCGTCATGTTCTGGTAGCTGGCCACCCGCCGCCCCCGGAACAGCCGGTGCGACTCGTCGAGCCCCCGTACGACGGTGAACGTGCCCGTCTCGTCCAGCTCCACCTCCAGCGCGGTGACCACGCCGTCGAGCAGCGGTTTCGGGGCCGAGTCACCGCCGGCGCGGGCCAGCAGCCGGGCCTCGCCGCCGATCCTCAGCCCGGTCTGCTCCAGCAGCACCCGGTCGGGGTCCCGGAACCGCAGCAGGAACAGGTCTGGCAGCGTACGGCTGTCATCCACGTACCCCTCGACCAGAGTGTTCGCGAACTTCGGCGGCAGCGGTGTGCCGCCGAACTCGACCACCAGCGCGCTGGCGACGCCCTGTTGGGACATCAGCCCCGCCTCCCGATGCCGCCGGGAACGGCGACGTCGTAACCGCCGGGGCCCCGGTCCGCGCCGTCCCGCAGCCGGTTCAGCTCGTCCAGCGCGGGCAGCAGGAGTTGGGTGCCGGGGGCGAGACGCATCGGGTCGTCGATTCCGTTCGCCTCGGCGATCACGCGCCAGGCACCGGCGTCCCCGTACTCCCGGTGCGCCAGCGACGGCAGCGAGTCCCCGGCGTCGACGCGGTGCACACGGCGCGCGGCGAGCGCGCCGGAGGTCGGGTTCTGCCCCGGTGTCTCCCCGCTGATCTCCTCCATCGTGACCTGGCAGACCGCCCGGATCGGCACCCCGGAGGTGGTGAACAGCGTGTATTTCGCGGCCACTTGACTCACGTAGCCGGGAAATCCCGTGAGCCCGCCCCAGTGGAAGACCACCCACGGCGGCGAGGCCCGCTGCTGCTGCCGCGTCTCGTTCGTCGGCACGCAGCACGCGAACAACTGCTCCACCGACGTCACCACGCGGGTGTCCTGGGTGTCGCTGGCATCGAAGAACATCTCGACGGTCAACTTGCTGGGCTGGGAGCCCTGGTACTCCGGAGGGCCCGAACTCTTCGCCCCCTTGGCCGGAGTCCGCTTCCACGACGCCGCCTTGGTGAGGATCAACTCCTTCGGGTTGAACTGGAAATCGATCCGGCCGCACGGGCCGCCGGGTGTCAGACCACCACCGGTGGGCGGTGTCCGCAGCTCCAGATAGGCGTGTTCCAGCTTGGGCCGGGCCGACCCGCCCGATCCGCCTCGCGCGGCCGAGGCCACCCCTGACGTACCGGCGGCGCTGAAGGCGATCGGTCCCGCCGCGCACATACCGCTCAGCCCTCCATCACATAGCCGTGATGGGCGATCTCGATCGTCTCCATCGCGACCTTCGGCGACTCGGGCGTGAACGAGGGCCCCGTCCAGCGCACGGGTACGACCTCCAGCAGCCCCCACTGGGCCACCTTCCGCCCGTCACCGGTACGCGCCTCGATGTGCGCCGTCTTGCGGCTGAACCCGGTCGTCATCGTGGCGAACCAGCGCGCCACCTTCTCGGTCTCCCGGGTGAGCGGCCGGGACAGCTTCACGTTGGAGTACTTCAGGCGGGTCGGCAGCTGCCACACATGCCCGTTGTTGCCGCCCTCCTCCCGGGTTTCGAGCACCACTTCGCAGCCCAGGCCGTCGCAGGTGTTGAACGATCCGAGTTCGATGTCGTCGATCGTCACGACGAAGCAGACGCTGACGGCGGGATCGCTGTCCGGGGAGGTGGCCATGACACGTACCTCTCAGTGGCGGGTGTTGATGAGGAATCCGGCGCGTTCGCGTTCCAGCCGGAGGTCGGCCTTGAGGAGCCGGCTGAGCGGTGCGTACAGGGCCCGGACGAGTTCGTCGGTGACGGCGGGCGCGCCGGGCCGGCCCGGCGCTGCACCGGAGCGGGGCGGCGCTGGACTGCCGCCGTCGTCGGCGGAGACGGTCTCGGAGGCGAGTTCAGGCTCGCCGGCCGGTGCGGAGTCGGGTGGCGGGGGCTCCTCGGCGAGTTCGGCGTCGCGCTGGATGACGGGTTGCGAGCTGCCGGATGAGGACGGGGCTGACGGAACTGATTGGGCTGAGGGGGCTGACGGGGCTGACGAGGAGCCGAAGACGACGCTCCCGTCGGGCATCCGCTGGGCCACCCCGGCAGCCACGGCGAAGGCACCGGCCGTGGGAAGCCGGGCGCCGCTGTCGGTACGAGCCACGGACCCCGACACCGGCGGCCCGCCGACCCCTTGCCGCTGTACGGTGACGGCGGCCGACCGTTGTAGGGGTACGGCTACGGGTACGGCTACGGGTACGGAGGCTGATGGGGACGGCGTCGCCGATGAGGGCGGACCGGACGTGGTCCACCGCACGGGAACAGGCGGGGGTGCGGGCGGGGGCGGGGGCTCCGTCTGCGGAGGTTCCCCGCCGCCCCGCGCGGCACGCTGGACGGTGGTGGTGCGGGGGGTCAACGGCCGGTCGCCGAGCAACGGGACAGTGGGTGTGGACACGGCGCTGGGCGGAGGTAGGAGAGGAGAAGTGGGCCGCGTCGCGGAGCCGACGAACCGCTGAACTGGCGCCCCAACCTCGTCCGCGACCTCGCCCGCGCTTTCGCCTCCGCCTTCGGGCACCGAATCCACCAACGGATCGTCACCAAGCAACGGAGCGACCGACGGCGGCACGTTCTCCGGCGCACCGCTCCCCGGCACGGCCGCGGCGGCCTGCCGCTGAGCCGTCGGCGGCAGCCCGGCCAGCGGCGCCCCGAGTCCGGGCGTGCGCCGGGGCTGCGGCGCCGACACCGGCTCGGACGAAGGCTGCGCCGACTCCTGCGGGGGAGGGGGAGTAGCTGTGGCTACGAGTGGCTGCTCGCCGACCAGTTGACGTACAGGCAGGTCGGCGACGGCCGACGTACCGGCGGTGGTCATGGGCGAGGACGCGCGCTGTACGGGAACGGCCTCAGGCACGGGAACGGCCTCAGGCACGGGAACGACCTCGGGCACGGGAACGACCTCGGGCACGGAGGCGAGCGCCGGTACAACGGCAGGCACCGCAACGGACACCGAACCAGGCACCGCGGCAGAAGCTCCACCCCGCCCTTGGGGCGTACCCTCTCCGCCCGACGTCCTCCGTGAAGGCATCTCGACCGACCGCTGAGCCGACGGCACAGGGCTCCCCGGCGCGGGACTGGCGATCCCGTGCAGTACTCCGGTGGGCGCGTCAGGGGTGACCAGATGCCCGAGCGGCGTCCCGAGCGCGGTCGCTTGCCGGGTGGACAACGCCCCTTGGAACGCAACGGGGTTGATGACGAGGTCCTGCTCGGGCACGGTCCGCTGCATGGGCGCCAGCCGCCGTACATCAACCCGGTCGCCCCGGTCGCCCTGCCCACCCACCTCCTCCGCCCGCCCGGCCGGAGCAGCGGGCACAGCGTCACCGTCACCCCCCGAACGACCGCCGCGCAGCCAGGACATCAGCCCCATGGCTCTCCCGCCCTCCCCGTGTCGTCGTCAGTGCCCGTTGAGGCGAGCGACCTGTGCGACGAACTTCAGCCGCTCCGGATGTTCCAGATCCAGCAGGTCGTCCAGCGGCCAGTGGAAGTGATAGGCGAGGTACGCGACTTCCTCGTACAGCAGGTCGGCCGCGTACGTCACGATTCCCCCAGGCGGCCACCGGCGAGATCCACCGTGAACTCCTCCTGGCAGGAAGGGCAGTTGACGGCGGCGCGGGTGTGGCCCTCCGCGTTGATCCGGCGGTAGAAGTCCTGGAGGAACGCCAGGTCGGAGGCGAACAGGTCCTCGATGACGCCTGGGTGGATGTCCTCGACGGTGCCTATCCTGGTTACGACGCGGGAGATGAGGACGACCGACAGGTACGCGGAGTTCTCGCGCACCCGGTCGTCCCGCAAGGGCACCAGTTCGTCCCGCGCGGTGGCGAGCCGCATCACGCCGTTACGGTGCACGGTGCCCGACTCGTCCACGTACCCGCGCGGCAGCTCGAAGCCGAACTCGGTCCGCAGCGGCTCGGGTTGGCGCGTCTGGCCCTGCCCCCGACCCTGCCCCTGGCCCTGCTGTGGCCCGCCCGTCTCGGGCGCGGCCCGGTCGGGTGCCTGGAAGTGAACGGTGCGGCGCATCAGCCGAGTTCCATGCTCTCGTACGTGATCGCCAGCTTCTCCGTCAGAACCGAGGTGTCACCGGCCTTGAGCGTCCCGATCTCCAGCGACTTCGGCCAGGCGTTGATGAGCGTGTAGCGCTTGATCGGAATGCCCTCGTAGTCGTAGACGATGACCGCGCCGTTGCGACGGGCGTCCGTCATGCGTCCGAACCGGGAGTCCCTGATCCAGCGTTCGAAGCTGTTGTCCTCCGTGAGCCCCCGGGTCACGGTGACCTCCCCGGCCTTCGGGCGGCCAGGCAGCTTCTTGATGGCGTACTTGCCGTCGGCGGTGTTCTGCTTCAGCTCGATGACGTCCTGCTCCATCTTCAGACCGCTGACCTCGGTGATCTGCTTGATGATGACGCTGTCGAATTCAAGGCCGAAGGAATGCCCGACGGAACTGTCGAGATCGGGAAGTGGCACAACAGACTCCTTACGCCGTACTCAGAAACGGACGTGGCGGCCCAGGTGGCCCGAGGCGGTCCGCGCGGGTCATTCGTCGATCCCGCCGCTGCCGCCGGTCAGTTGGGCGAGCCGGAACACCACGAACTCGGCCGGCTTGACCGGCGCGACCCCGATCTCGCAGACGACCTGACCGGCGTCGATGCTCTCGGGCGGGTTCGTCTCGCGGTCGCACTTCACGTAGAACGCCTCGTCCGGAGTCAGTCCGAACAGCGACCCCTTCCGCCATTCGTTCACCAGGAACGCCGAGACGGTACGGCGGACCCGCGCCCACAGCGCGTCGTCGTTCGGCTCGAAGACGACCCACTGTGTGCCTGCGAGGATCGACTCCTCCAGGTAGTTGAAGAGCCGCCGTACATTCAGGTACCGCCAGGCCGGATCCGACGCGAGCGTCCGCGCGCCCCACACCCGGATGCCCCGGCCGGGGAAGGAGCGGATGCAGTTCAGCCCGATCGGGTTGAGCAAATCGTGCTCGCCCTTGGTGAGTTGGGTCTGGAGTGCGACCGCGCCCCGTACGACCTCGTTCGCCGGCGCCTTGTGCACCCCGCGTGTGTCGTCGTTGCGCGCCCAGACGCCGGCGATGTGCCCGCTCGGCGGGACGAGGGTGGCGCGGCCGGACGCCGGGTCGGCGACGCTGATCCACGGGTAGTAGAGCGTGGCGTACTTCGAGTCGAAGTTCGCCCGGTCCGTACGCCAACTCCGGGCCTGCTGCGGTGAGAGACCCGGCGGTGGATCCAGGATCGCCACTCGGTCACCCATCAACTCGCAGTGAGATATGACCCCTTGCTGAACAGCGATCACCGACTCCAGATCCAGCAGGCCGCGTTGGTACGCGCTCATCAGGTCAGGCACGGCGATCATCGTGATCTCGTCGACCGCCTCAAGACCGCCCAGCCCGGTCCGGCGGTCGGCGTCACCCACGTACACCTCGGGGGCGAGCGCACCGGCACTGCCGGCGTCCGGGGCGGCGGGAGCGGCGGGGGCGAGGGCCACCGTCTGCGGCTCGGGCCGGGCGGGGGCGGCGCCGCGCCCGGGGTCGCGTATCTCGACCAGCTCCGACTTGGCGTTGACCCGGGTGGCGACGTTCTCCTTGCTGCGTTTCGTCGTCACGGAGGGGTACGTCTCCGCGACCTGTCCGTCGCGGCGCACGATGAGCTGGAAGGTGTCGGACGGAGGATCGTCACCCTCGGCCTCGGTCACCTCCACGCTGATCTCACCGGCCACACCCGGCCGGGGCTTCACGGCGTAGGGACCGATCTGCACTTCGGCTCCGGCGGCCAGCTCCCCGGTCTCGCCGTCGCCGCCCACCGAGGTGCCGTCGCCGATCCGTACGACGTAACAGATGCCGCCGCCGTTGGAGAAGAAGCCGTAGACGGACGAGGCGAGGTACGTACCGTCGACGAAGTCGCCGAAGGTACTCACGTACTGGCTCCAGTTCGTGATCAGCGTCGGCTCGTCGAACGGGCCCTTCTGGGCGAAGCCGACGAAGGCGGCTATCGAGGTGCCCACCCCTTCGATCGGCCGGGACCCGGACTCGACCTCTTCGACGTAGACGCCGGGGGACAGGTACGACGGCATAGGTGCCTCTCTTCGACGCGCTCCTGGACTCGCAACTTGGGCCGGCTGCTTGGGCTCGCTATCTGGCTCGCTCCTCGACCGGGGAACGCCGGCCATTCTCGCCACTGAGCCGATCACCCGGAACGGATACTCGGCCGCCCCGCCGTGCACGGACGACTGCCCGAAGAGGCAACGCGACCCCTCCCGCCGTGCCGGCGAGGTCTGCCCCCACCCCGGTCCGCGCATCCTGCGCACCACGGGCGTGGGCCCCGCACCCTGACAAGTCACGTCCGAGAGCGCGGCCGAGGCCGAAGGGGAGGGGCGAACGGATGAAGGCGGTCCCGGAGAAGGGCGAGAGCCCCACCCGGCCCGGTTCACCCACCGCCTCCCGGGTGGACGTGTCCCGTACGCGGACGGCCCCCGCGCGTCCGGACCGCCGCAGCCTCCAACGTCTGCAGGGCGCGGTGGGGAACGCGGCGGTGTCCCGCCTCGTGGCCCAGCGCTATACGGCTCCGGTGAAGCCGTCGCCGGCCCAGGCGGCCGGTTTCCGCAAGGTCAAGGCGGACGTGGCGGCGAAGAAGACGAAGATCGCCGTCCATCCGCCGGCGGTGGGTGAGGCGAAGGCGTCGCAGGACGCGGCGGTGGCGCCGCCGGACGACAAGGAAGCCCAGGGCAAGGCCGCGAACGCCGAGAAGATGAACGCGGCGAAGCCCGGCGAGTTCGACAAGGAAGCCTTCGTCGACGCGGTGAACAAGGCGATCGACGCGCAGGCGCCGAAGAACCTCGACGAGGCGGACAAGTTCTCCAAGTCGGGCAAGGCGGACCAGGTCAAGGCGGAGGTCGACGGAAAGGTCACGGACGGCAAGGAGTCCTCGGCCAAGGACATCGCCACCGCGACCAAGGCCCCGCCGGACACATCGGCGGCCAAGGACAAAGAGGTCACCCCCCTCACCCCGGACCAGGCCCCGGGCAATCCGGGCGCCCCGTCGGCGGCGGACGCGATCCCGGAGAAACAGCCCGCCGCCGTCACCGACTTCTCGGAAGGCCCCGCGCAGAACGATCAGGCGATGGCGGACGCGGAGGTCACCGAGGAGCAGTTGGCGAAGGGCAACGAGCCGGAGTTCAACGAGGCGCTGTCCGCGAAGAAGACCTCCGAGGCCGACGCCGCGAAGGCCCCGGCGAAGGGGAAGGCGGCCGAGGACCAGCAGCTGTCCACCGCGAAGGAGGGCGCGGCGGCGTCCGGCGCCCAGGCGATGACGGCTCTGACCGCGACGCGGAGTGCGGCCGGGAAGCAGGTGGACGGCGGCAAGGGCGACACCAAGTCGAAGGACGAGAAGAAGCGCGCCGAGGTCACGGCGAAGCTCCAGAAGGTCTACGACGGCACGAAGAAGGACGTCGAGGAGACGCTGTCCGGCCTGGACAAGAAGGTCGACACGGCGTTCACGTCGGGGGAGAAGGCGGCGCGGGACGCGTTCACGGCGGACCACAAGCGCCGGATGAAGAAGTACAAGGACAAGCGCTACTCGGGCTGGACCGGCAAGGCCCGCTGGGTGAAGGACAAGTTCACCGGGCTCCCGAAGGAGGCGAACGACCTCTACCAGGAGGCCCGCAAGCTCTACGTCTCCCAGATGCGGACGGTCATCTCGTCGGTGGCGGACATCATCGGCGCGGAGCTGGGGCGGGCGAAGGCGCGTATCGCCAAGGGCCGGGCGGAGTTGAAGGCGGAGGTCGACAGACTCCCCGCGGATCTGAAGGAGTTCGGCGAGGAGGCGGCGAAGGACTTCGCGGGCAAGTTCGACGACCTGGAAGCCACGGTCGACGAGAAGTCGGAGCAACTGGTCCAGGACCTGGCGTCGAAGTACACCGCCGCGCTGAACAAGATCGACGAGGAGATCAAGAAGCTCCAGGAGGCCAACCGGGGGCTGATCGACAAGGCGAAGGACGCGATCGTCGGCGCGATCAAGACGATCAACGAGCTGAAGAACCTGCTCCTGGGGATCCTGGCGAAGGCCGCCTCCGCGATCATGAAGATCATCAAGGACCCGATCGGTTTCCTCGGCAACCTGGTCAGAGCGGTCGGCGCGGGCCTGAACCTCTTCGTCTCCAACATCGCCGACCACCTCAAGACGGGTGTCGTGTCCTGGCTGCTGGGCACGGCGGTCAAGGCGGGCCTGGAACTCCCGGCGCGGTTCGACCTCAAGGGCATCATCCAGATCATCGGCTCACTGCTGGGCCTGACCTGGGACAACATCCGCGCCCGCGTGACCCGCAAGGGCGTCCCGGACGAGGCGATGTCGGCGGTCGAAACGTCGGTCCCGGTGGCCCAGAGCCTCGCCCGCGAGGGCCCGGCCGGCGCGGCGAAGGAGATCCAGGCGGAGACGGGCGACCTGAAGGCGACGATCCTCTCCAAGCTGACGACCTACCTGATCCCAACGGTGATCGTCGCGGGGATCACCTGGATCCTCTCCCTGCTCAACCCGGCGTCCGCGTTCGTCAGGGCGGTCAAGGGAATCATCGACATCGTCACGTTCATCGTGACGCAGGGCGCCCAGATCATCGAGTTCGTCAACGCGGTCCTCGACGCGGTGATCCAAATAGCCAACGGCGGCCAGGCGGGCGTCCCCAAACTGGTAGAAGCGGCCCTCGCGGCAAGCGTCCCACTCCTGATCGGCTTCCTCGCGGCGCTCCTGGGCATCGGCGGCCTGGCGAACAAGGTCAAGTCGGTCTTCCAATCCGTATCACGCCCGGTGACCCGGGCCATCGACAAGATCGTCGACTTCATCGCCAAGAAGGGCAAGAAGCTCTGGGCGAAACTCAAGTCCAAGCTCAAGGGCGACAAGGGCAAGGCCGGGCCGGATCAAAAGCAGCCGGGCGAAGGCCACACCCTGAAACCGGACTGGGAAATCGTCAATTTCTCTGCGGGCGGGCACGGACATCGGCTCTTCGTCGCGGCGGCCGGCGGCAAGGCGACGCTGATGGTCGCCAGCACGGAACAGCCGGTCGTGAGCTATCTCAACCGCGTCATCACCGACGAGAAGACTAATCCCGAGATCAAGCAGAAGGCTCAGGCCGCGCTCCAGCTGGCGACAAACGCCGGTGGTCAGGCGAACGAGATCGCGAAGCTTGCGGTTCACGTCCCTGAGAAGAGGGAAGCGGCGTCCAAACAGAAGATGTCCAAGGAGCAGGCGGAGCTCTCCGCCGAACAAAATCAGCTTGCCGACTTGCTCAAAGAAATCTTTGAACAGAAGAACTCCATCGAGCCTTGGCTCGGCAAACCCGTCGCCGATGTACCAAAGGGACTGCTCGGCTACGATGTGCGGCCGGACAGCGGAACGTTCCTGTACGGCGGGAGCTACTCATTCCTGCAGATTCAGCGCGCAGGCGGGTTCGGATCGGCCGACAAGCGTACCTTTCCCAAGGTGCACGTCAACCTGAACGAACTCGTGCAGAAGGGTGCGGGTATTCTGCGGGCCGACATGGAGGTAATCAAGGCGTACCGCGCCGCGATCGCTACCCACCGAAATAAGCTGAATCTCGACGAAGCGCCGGATCTCGAGGGAAATCCCGAAGGTCTCGCGAACCAGCTCGAAAAAGGCGCCAACAAGAAACGGCCATTCAACATGGGCATCCGCAAGCAGATGGAAGCCATCGTGAACTTCCTTCAGAAGGGTGAAGGCCTCACCGGCGTCGAGGTGAAGGTCGGGCAGAAGCGCATCGACTACACGGCTCGGATGCGCATCGACGGCCAGTCGCAACACGTCATGATCGAGTACAAGCACGTGACCGGCAAGCTCAGCACCGAACGCCGGGCCGAGTTGACCGCCAAATTGGCGGCTCAGCTTACCGGTCAAATAGAAGGCGGTCGTGGAAAATACACCACACACATCATCGACTGGCCTGAGTTCAGCGGCCTCGACCCACGTTCACAGGCAGCGTTCCGTGAGGTCATCGAGGATGCCAGAGAGGTGGGGGCGACGATGGGCATCGACGTGAGATGGAGCGGGTGATGGCTATGGATCATCCGTACGCGGCAGGCAGCGAGCTGGTCCTTAAGACAGGAGCCTCCGAGAGCACCGTGCTGCGCAGGGCCGTTGCCGCGCTGGGCCAGTTCGCCGACGAAGGATTTCAGCCGAAAGGTGCCCGCAGTACGCGCTTCCTCAACGGGGAGGGGGAGGCTATGACGGTCGCCCTCACGCATCCGGCTCAGCCGGCGCTCAACTCCTGGGTTCATGTGAGTCTCGGCGATTTCGAGCCGGATGGCGACGGCACCATCTTCCTGACGGTCCACCTGGATGAGCCGGGGGATGTTCTCAAGCAGGAATGGGAGATGGCTGTCGCCCTGACATCACAGCTCGTGGCGGGCCTCAGCCCGAGCGTGGCGCACCTGACGGCGTGGCACCTCGACGGGTGCGGGCGGATCTACCCGTCCACCCGCCTTCGGCCCGGCTCCAACCTGCCGGAAGAGTTCGGACCGTGGACCTACGTCTCCGGTAAGGGGCTCACCGAGCAGGTTCGCGTTCGACTCGCGGCCCTGCCTGCGTACGCGTCCCAGACGCTTGGGGATGGCTGGCTGGTGAGGGCCGTCGAAAATCCCGGTGCCGAGCCGACCGAACAGTTCCGGGACGCGCTGAAAGAACTGGATACCGAACCGATCACTTACCGAGCGGCTCGTCTCGCCGCCGCTTGACCGGTCAGTGCAGCGGCAGGAGCTTGTCGAGGCGGACCGGGAAGTCTCGAACGATTTCCTCGGAGTCCTCGGGCGCTGGTTCAGGACTGCCAAGAGTGATTGGCCGCGCGGTCCGAGAACAGCAGGGCTCCTTCAGGGCCAGACAGATCACGCCCGAGTATCCTTCTGAACTACCTGGTTGCCAGCCTCAGTTGCGGCCATCGCCACTACCTCGACAGTCTCTCCGTCGTAGCGGAAGCACGCGCCGACCCAGACCTTGGTCCCAGCCCTAGTCATTACGGTCTCTCTAACACAGCTGCCGGACTGAGTGGTTGGTCGAGATCGGCGACAATGACCCTCTCCAGAGAGGGTGGTGAATCGCCGCACACGGGGGTGACTCCGGATGGCCGGGCAGCCGCGCGGGCCCGACTACGCTTACTCTCGAGGTACGTGTGGACATGGTCGCCGTACGGTGGGAACTCACCGATCGAGTGGGGCTGCGTGGATAGACCGACCCACCAACCCCAAATACGGCCCGAACTCCGACGCCAGTGTCAGCCGGCCCAGTTTCTGGTACTCCCTCTGAACCGCGTGGATCAGCGTCGTCATCGTCACCGCGCCCCCCGTGTCCGCCGCCAAGTACGCCGAAGTCACCGCTATCGAGCGGATGTTGCCGCCCGCCAGTTCGAAGTTGGACGCGCAGAAGTCCAGGTCCAGGTCCGTGCCCCGCGGCAGCAGCGGGCCCAGGCAGCGTTCCCACAGCAGTAGGCGTTGGTCCGGAGCCGGGATCGGGAAGTCGATTACCAGGTCCAGGCGGCGGGTGAAAGCGTCGTCCAGGTTGGCGCGGAGGTTTGTGGCCAGGATGGCCAGGCCGTCGAAGGACTCCATGCGTTGGAGCAGGTACGCGCTCTCCACGTTCGCGTAGCGGTCGTGCGCGTCCTTCACGTCCGAGCGTTTGCCGAAGATCGCGTCCGCCTCGTCGAAGAGCAGCACGCCGTTGACGCCCGCCGCCTCCGTGAAGATGCGCTCCAGGTTCTTCTCCGTCTCGCCCACGTACTTGTCGATCACCGTCGCCAGATCGACCGTGTAGAGGTCCAGACCCAGATCCGCCGCGATCACCTCCGCCGACATCGTTTTGCCCGTGCCCGAGTCGCCGGCGAACAGGGCCGATACGCCCCGGCCCCGGCCACCTCCCGGGCGCATGCCCCACTCGCCGAGCACCTGGTCGCGGTGGCGGGCGCGGGCGGTGAGTTCGCGGAGTTGGGCGTGGGTGTCGGCGGGGAGGACCAGGTCGTTCCAGGTCACCGCGGGTTCGATGCGGCGGGCCAGGCGGTCCAGGCCCGCCGCGTTCTGGGCGCGGGCTCCTTGGCGTACATGGTCGGAGGTGAGGACACCACCCGCCAGACGCGCCGTCTGCGCGGCGGAGCGGGCCGCGCCCGTGACCTGTTCCGGGGTGAGCAGGAACGGGGCCAGCAGACGGTCCGCGTCGATCCCGGCCGGGAGCGGCGTCGGGGAACACTGCTTGTACGCGTCCGTCCACAGCGCCCCGCG
This sequence comes from Streptomyces sp. NPDC057307, assembly GCF_042667665.1. NCBI lineage: Bacteria > Bacillati > Actinomycetota > Actinomycetes > Kitasatosporales > Streptomycetaceae > Streptomyces > Streptomyces sp. NPDC057307. The sequence goes on from NZ_JBHUZM010000061.1 coordinate 18,360, forward strand.
CGCCGACGGCTCCACCCGCGGAGCGTGCAGGAGCAGCGGGGGAGAGACGGACCACGACGCGTCCCACGGTGCCCGGCCCACCAGGATCGTGGGCACATGAGTTCCCGTCAGAAGTCGCAGCAGGTACGGGTGTTCGCGGAAGACCGCGTCCAGCGGGGCGCACACCAGCCCCGCGTTCGTCAGGCGGGCCTCGCGGACCAGGGCACGTACCGCATCCGCCGGCGCCGGATCCTCGGCCAGCCGTGCCAGGTCCAGGCCCAGCACGCCCAGGCCCGCCAGCGACAGCGCCGACGCGGCCAGTGCCGTACCCGCGCCGCCCTGGTCCTCGCCGAGGTACGCCAGTTGGACACCGTCGGCCAGCACCCCGGCCAGCGGGGCCGGGTCGCCGACACCACGTACCGCGTGCCACGGGGCCAGCAGATCCGTCAGCCTCGGATCGGGGGTGTCGTCGCCCAGGAGGTGGGCCGTCACCCGGTCCGGGACCCGTAACGCCCGGCTCAGGAAAGGCTGTTCCAGGTCCTCGACCAGCAGCAGTCCACCGGCCCGAAGCGGGGAACGGGCGGCCAGGCGGGCACGGGCCGCGTGGTCCGCCGGGGTCGAGCCGCACAGGCCCAGAGCCAGGCCGATGGACGGGCGGCGGCGGGTCACGTCGTCGTTCAAGTAGCCGTAGAACGCCTCGAACCGGTCGTCCAGGTCCGGTACGAGCGCGATGAGCAGGATCTCGACATCGAGCGCGGTCAGCCCGAACTCCGCTGCCAGAGAGGTCAGTCGGGAGTCCGGAACTTCGTCGATCAGTTGTTCGTCGTGGAGTGGGAAGGAACGGGCCCCCTCCTCGTCCAGCAGCCTCGCGACGTTCTCCTCCGTCAGATACAGGCCCCTGAACGCGTCGTCCGGGTCCGGGTCGACGCGTTGCCTCGCCTCCACCGCGCGGCGCACGCGCTGCTCCACCGCGACCGCCCGGGCGAGCAGATGCCGCAAGCTCGTCATACGTCGGTTTCCTCAGGTGTCGTGCCGTGCGTCTCCGTGCCGTGCGTCTCGGTGGCGTGCGTTTCCGTGCCGCGTGTCTCCGTGACGCGGACGGCGCCGGACGACCGCGGCGGCGCCGGGTCCCGGCGCGGACGGCCGGGCCGCGACCCGTACACCGGCAGCCCCTTGCGGCCCGGCTGCCCCTGTGTCTCACCCTCGTCCCGCGCGGGTACGTCCCCGAACCGCGCCCGGAGCCCGTCGTCGCCCACCGGCGGCCCCGCCTCGTAGACCGGCGACGCCGTCACCGGGACGCTGATCACCAGGTCCAGCGAAGGCTTCAACTCCCCGCCCAGCGCGCTCCACACATCCGCGAACGAGCGGTCCTCCGGCGGCGGCAGCGCGATCGACAGCGGTACCGCCGCCCCGATCTCCGCCAGTGACCCCGTCAACCGCTCCGGCGGCAGCGCCTCGTACCGCAGCAGGCACGCCAACAGCGAGGACAGCAGCCGGTGTTCGTCCTCCGGCCGCTTCGTCCACGCCGTGATCAGGTACGACAGCTTGAAGAAACGCGGCGGGCGGCGGCGTGCGACGATCGCGCCGCGCTCGTCGTACTCGTTGTGCAGACCGCGCTCCCGCCGGCGCATGTCCTCGCGGATGTCGTAGAGATACAGGTTGACCATCGGCGCGTTGACCTTGGCGGCCCACTCCCTCGTCGGCGCGTCGAACACCACAGCGATCTGGCCGCCTTCGAGGACCTCCGCCCGGATGAGGGTCCGCAGGACATCGTCCACCTCATGGATCATCGGGAGGCCACTCCCGTCGTCGGCGCTCCGCTCATGACCGGCCCGCGAAGTCCGGTGGCTGGAGGTTGCGTTGGACCACCAGGACCGGTTTCTGGAGCCGTGGCAGGTCGGTGGCGTCGGCCCGCAGCACGCGCGGGCCGAGCGTGTCCTTGCGCAGCACCAGCATCTGCACCTCGAAGGTGCCGTCGCGGCCCACCCGTACGCCGGACCTGTCCGCCGTGATGCCGAGCGACCAGGTGAGACGTACGGTCTCACCGGGCGGATAGTCCTTGCCCCGCGCCAGTACGGGCTGGCCCGGCTTGGCGACCAGCGGGGTCACTTCGAGCGAGGGCTTCAGGACGCGCAGCCGGTCGGTGTCCCTGTTGTCGGCCGTACGGCGGTCGGGCGGCGTGCCGCGCACCGTGGCCCGTACGTCACCCGTGATCGCCGCGCGGTACGTCGCCGTCTGCGTCACCTCGATACGGCCTCCGGCGGGAATCGTGCACGGCCGGGCCGCCGTACAGCGGTTCAGGGCCGGCAGGGTACGGTCGGCGCCCCGGGACGGCGCCGGCCAGGTCGCCGCGAGCACGACACCCGTCGCCGCGTCCGGCCCCGCGTTCGTGACCGTGAACCGGGCTCGGGCCGGGCGGCCGACGTACGTACGGTCCGGGCTGACGTCGGCCCGCACCGCGAGGTCCGACGTCGGTGGCACGGGGGGCGCGGGCGGCACGGGGAGTTCGAGCACCTCGAACTGGGCTGTGTCCGTACCGGTGTTGCCCGCCATGTCCGTGGCCGAGCAGGTGACCGACGTCGTCCCGACCGGGAAGAGCGCACCCGATCCGGGGTCGCAGGTCACCGGCAGCAGGCCGTCCTGGGCGTCCGTGGCCGTGGCCGTGAAGGTGATACGCGCTCCGTCGTCGCCCGTCGCCCTCACCGTGCGGTCGTCCACCGTGACGACCGGGTCGTTGACGTCGTTCACGGTGATGCTGATCTTCTGCTGGAAGTCGGGATCCGGGACGGCGGCGGGGCCGAGCGCGTCCGTGCGGCCCGGCACCTGGGTGTCGAGCAGGAACTGCACGGTGCAGGTGAGGGTCGTGCCCTGCGGGGCGTCGGCCGATACGTCGATGTTCTCCGCGAAACGCGCGATCTGGCCGCTGTCGAGCGAGCGGGTTGGTGGTTCCAGGGTGACGCCCAAATGCGGGTCGCAGTCGGTGAGTTGGTGGCCGACGGTGGTGGGGAGATTGTCGAAGCCGTCGATGATCGCCTGAGCCACTCCCGCCGACTCGATGTCCGACAGCAGGCGGCCCCCCGTGGCGTTGATGATCCGCGTGGCCTGGCCGGGGGTGGTCGGCGGGTTCTCGACGTAGTTCGGGTTGCCGGCGTCGCCGTTGCCGTTCAGGCCGTCGCCGATGGGGGTCGCCACGTCGACCCCGATCACCCGTGCCCCCTTGTCCTGGAGGTCGGCGATGGTGTCGTCGATGGTGTGGCCGAAGCTCGGCGCGTGACTGGACGCGTCGCTGACGAGGACGACGACCGGACTGGACCCCTCCCGGAACGCGGTCTTGCCGCCCGCGCCGTCGGCGATCTGCCACAGGCCGTTGATCCAGTCCTCCGAAGGGCCCCGGCTCTGGCCGCCGAGAACGGTCTTGAGCTGGTCGACGCCGTTGGTCTTCACCAGCTCAAGATCGTCCGTCAGCCCCTGAAGGACCTCGAACCCCGCGTTCACATCGCCCTCCTGGTCGCCGAACGTGGCGACCGCGAAGAATGAATCGGGCTGTTCGGCCAGGATCTTCTTGGTGATGTCGGGCAAGTTCTCCTGGATGCTGTCGATCGCGTCGTCCATGCTCGCCGTACCGTCCACCAGCAGCACCACATCCGGCTTCGGCGGGATCGCCGGAGTCCGCACCTGCTTGGTCACACCCGTCGAACCGCCGGGGTCGAGCGCCTCGTCGAGCGTCGCCGGCGTCACCCACGGATCGGGAGGTACGGGCACGGCCGCCGCAGCCCCGATCCCCGTTCCCGCACCCGTGCCCGTGCCCGTGCCCGTGCTCGCACCCGCACTTGTCGCCGTCGCCGAAACCGCCGACGCGGGCGCGAGACCGGTGGCCAGCAGGAGCAGGACGAGACCCGCCGCGCGCCCGGCGCCGCCGTGCCGGATCCGCCCGCGTGACCGCTCCCCGAGCCCCGGCTGAATCCACCGCACAGTCTTCCTCCCCGTCCCCGCGAGCCGTCTTCTGCGAACCGTTCCGCGAGCCGATTCCTGCTAACCGTCTCTACGGCCGGCCCCGGACATGCCGCCGCCGCTTGTACGGTCCCGTACAACCCCCGTACGCACAGCGGAAGTCGAGCCACTTCAACGGGAAGGCGCGGCTGCCCTTTGGGGCAATCCGCGTAGATCGACAAAGATCCCGGAGATCAAATAAGACCCTGGCGCATCGCGTACGCCACCGCGTGCGAGCGATTGCGCAATTGCAGCCGGGTCATCACGGAATGCAGCACGTTCTTGATCGTGCGCTCCGAATAGGCCAGCTTCGTCGCGATATCCGCGGTGTCATAACCCTCGGCGACCAGCCGCAGCACATCCACCTCACGCGCCGCCAGACCCGTGAAGTGCAGGCCGCGCGGCCCGAGCACCTGACCCTGCAGCCTGCCGACCTCTTCGAGGAGGCGTCCGAGCAGATCGGAGGGGAGATGCCCCTCACCCCGCGCCACCGTCCCGATGACATGCACGAGATGGTCCGGCGTCGACTCCGACCGTCTGACGACGCCGGCGACGCCGCACTCCGCCGCGCTCACCAGCTTCTGCTCGTCGATGTCCGTCGTGACCAGCACGGTCCGGCAGTCGGCGGTGCGTTGGATGTGCCGCAACGTTCTCAGCGCGTCCTCGTCGACCGCGTCCACGACGATGACCACGACCTGCGGTGCGACGTTCTCGTCGTCCCATTCCATGACACTGACCTCGGGACGGGCCCTCAACTGGCTGGCCACGCCCGCCTGCGATATCGGATCCTGGGCCCGTAACGCGACAGTGGTGCGCTCCATGCGAATGCTCCCCCTGGGCAACAGCCGGAAGCGTCACAGGAAGGCACAAGCCTCACAGCTGTAATTGACTGCCCCATCCGTTGTGAGGCTGACTGAAGATTCCCGTGTTGCCGGACAAGGAAACTGAAAGGTTGCCGCGGGCAGCGAATCTGCCCGAAAGTGTTCCTTCGCGGCCGATGTCACACCCGCGCACCGACTCTACGGTCCGCCTTATGAGTCTCACCGCAAGCCTCGACGAAACGTCCGTCGCCGCCGAGCCGGGCGAGGAGACGGCCCTTCCTCTGCAGGTCCTGAACTCGGGCCGGACGGTTGAGGAGTACCGCTTCGAGGTGGTCGGCGCGTGCGCCGCCTGGTCGGCGGTGGAGCCCGCCGTCCTGTCCCTCTATCCGGGTGACTCCGGGACCGTGTCGCTCATGCTGCGCCCGCCCCGCGACTCGACGGTGCCGGCGGGCGGGACACCGTTCGGTGTCCGGGTGGTGCCGACCGGGGACCAGGCAGGGACCGTCGTGCCCGAAGGCCGGGTGACCGTCCTGCCGTTCACGGAGACGACGGCCGAACTCGTGCCGCGCAGCTCGCACGGGTCACGGAGCGGACGGCACCGGTTCGCCGTCGACAACAGGGGCAACACACCCGTCACCGTACGGCTCGGGGCCCGGCCCGGTACCGAGCTGGCGCGGGTGGACTTCGCCGTACCCGAACTCCGGATCGAGCCGGGCCGCGCCGAGTTCGGGAAGCTGCGCGTCAGGCCGGCCAAGCGCATGTGGCGCGGCGCGCCGGTCACGCACCCCTTCCAGGTCTCCGCCGCCCCACAACCGGCGGCCGAGGGCCAGGAGCCCCCGGAACCCGTCCTGGTGGACGGCTCCTACCAGCAGGAACCGCTCCTGCCGAGCTGGCTGCCGCGGGCACTCGTCCTGGCCGCCGTCGTACTGATCGCGCTGGTCGGCCTCTGGTACGCGCTGCTGCGCCCGGCGGTGAAGTCGGCGGCCCGGGAGGCGGTCACACCCGAGGCGGTACGGTCGGCGGTCGAGGCGGACCCGAGCCGGTCGGCGGACGGGGGAGACCCGGGCGGTGCGGACTCGGCGGGTGGCGACTCGGCGGGCGGTGACTCCGCCGGCGCGGGTGCGGACGGCGGACCCGGGTCCAGTACGTCACCCAGCCCCGGCCCCTCGGCGGACGACGCCGCCGCGAACGCCCCGACCAGCGCGCAGGTACGGGTCAGCGACTCGGTGGGCGGCGGTGCGAACACCGGGACGGCCCTGCGCGTACCGGCGGGCGAGACGTTCCAACTGACGGACATCGTCGTGCAGAACCCGCAGGGTGACGCGGGGACGGTCGTCGTCTCGGCCGGGCCCGAGACCCGCGTGCTCAGCCTGGGGCTGGAGAACTTCCGTGACTCCGACTACCACTTCGTGACCCCCATCGTGGTGCCCGCCGGTGGCACGGTCACGATGACCATCGACTGCCGCAGGATCGGCAGGCCGGTGGGCGCGCCGGCTCCCTCGCGGTGCACGGAGTCGCTGTTCCTGGGCGGGACGATGAAGCCGGCCGCGGGAGGCTGAGGGGGCGGGCGGACGGGCGGTCCCGGGCGAGGTAGTCGTTGCCGTCGCGCCAACGACTACCTCACGGCATCACGCAGTCGGCGCCTCTTCCTCCTCCTCCGGGCCTTTCGTCTCGGCCCTCTGCACGAACGAGCCCTGGACGTCTGCCGGTTGCTCCTCCTCGTCCTCGGTGGCCGCCCGCTGTACGGCGGGAGCCGCCGGGATCGGCGCGGCGACGGGCGGTTGGGCCGGCGCCGGTGTCGGTGTCGGTGTCGGTGTCGGGTCGGTCAGTACCCGGTCCGCGTTCGTGACGGCCTCCCGTTCGAACCGGTCCGAGGGGTCGCTGACCCGGATGCCGCCGGGCGCATCCGTACCCTCCACCGGCCCCTCGCGCTGCTGGATCACATGGGTCAGCTCATGCGCGAGCGTGGTGCGGCCCTGGGGCGAGGAGGGGTCGTACGCGTCGCGCTGGAAGACCACGTTGTTGCCCACGGTGTACGCGTGCGCGCCGACACCCTTCGCCGACTCGTGGGCGGCCGAGTCGTTGTGGATACGTACGTCGGAGAAGTCCGCGCCCATCCGGCTCTCCAGATCCGTACGGGTCTCCGTGTCGAGGGGTGAGCCGCCGGACGACACGACGTCGTGCACCGGCGAACGACGCTCCTCCTCGGCCTGGTCCGCCGCACCGCTGCGGGCGCGCTGGATCACCGGGCCGAGCGCGCCGTTGCCGACGGCCCGCTGGAGCACGCCCATGCCGGCGGTGCCGATGACGTCGGTACGCCCTGTGGCCGCCGCGCGGTAGAGATGGTGGGCCCGCTCGTCCGGGGCACCACCCGCCGGCGGACGGTCGTGGTCCCGATCGTGGTCGCGCTCACGGTCGTGCCCGCTCTCACGCCCGCTCTCGCGCTCGTTCTGATGATCGTGATCGTGTGAATTCATCACCGTCTCCCTGACCGCACCGGTCGCCCGCCTACCCGGCCGGGCCCGCGCCGCGGCGGTACCGGCACCTCACCCTGACCGTGCGCCCGTTCGCCGTCCAGGCCGGGCACCGGCCCGACCGGGGCACCCGGCGGTGCCCCTTCGGGCAGCCCGAAGGGGTGGGCGGCCGTGAGTTCGTATCCATGTTCTGGCGGTCCATGGTTGAGCGGAACCTGGATCGGGCCGGTCTGTGCGAGGACCCTGGTGGCGGGGCGGAAACACGCCGCTGAGCAGGGAGTTCTCTGGTGAAAGCAGTGAAGACAGTGAAAGCGGTGAAGGAAGTGGCCGTACCGGATCTGGGAGGAAAGCTCGCCGTCGTGACCGGGGCGAGCGGCGGCGTCGGGCTGGGGCTGGCCGAACGGCTCGCTCGTGCGGGCGCCGAGGTGGTGCTGGCGGTTCGGGACCCGGCCAAGGGCGCTGCCGCACTTGAGCGGATCCGCGCGGGCGTGCCGGGGGCCGAGGTCTCCGCGCGCGTCCTCGACCTGGCTTCGCTGGACTCGGTCGAACGGTTCGCGGACACGCTGAACGGGGAAGGCAGACCGCTCGACATCCTCATCAACAACGCGGGAGTGATGGCACCGGCCACCCGCCACACCACGGCCGACGGCTTCGAGCTGCAATTCGGCACGAACCATCTCGGTCACCTGGCCCTCACCGGGCGGCTCCTGCCGCTGCTGCGCGCGGGCCGGGCCCGTGTCGTCACCCTGACGAGCAGCGCCGCGCGTGGCGGCGGCATCGACTGGAACGACCTCCAGGCCGAAAGGAAGTATGCCCCGGTACGGGCGTACAGTTTCTCCAAGCTGGCCAACCTGCTGTTCGCGCTCGAACTGGACCGCCGCAGCACCGCGGCCGGGTGGCACATCGCCAGCATGGCCGCTCATCCGGGCAGCACGTTGACGAATCTCTACACCGCCGGTCCCAACATGGGCCGCACGCGCCCCGCCCGCTACGAGGCACTCGTGAAGCGGCTCGCCCGCTGGGGCGTGTTCGTGCAGCCCGTCGACGCGGGGCTGCTCCCGCCGCTGTTCGCGGCCACGAGCCCGGCGGCGAAGGGCGGCCGGCTGTACGGCCCCGACGGCCCTGGTCAGTTCACCGGTGGCCCGAAGGAGCTGACCGTCTACAAGTCGGCGCGCGGCGAGGCGGACGCCGCGCGGCTCTGGGAGATCTCGGAGAAGTTGACAGGGGTCTCGTACGGGGGATCCTGACGTCCGCGATCGGACGAGCGGGCAGGTGACCGGGCAAGTGACCGGACAGGTGACCAGGCGGGCGAGCAACTGAAGGAAAAGGATCGCGGATCATGGACAGAGCCGGACTGGCCGCCTTTCTTCGGGCACGGCGCGAGGTCCTCCAGCCGGAGGATGTCGGGCTGCCGCGCGGGCGCCGGCGGCGTACCGGCGGGTTGCGCCGGGAAGAGGTCGCCGCGCTGTGCGACATGTCGGCCGACTACTACGGCCGGATCGAGCAGCCGCGCGGGCCGAATCCGTCCGAGCAGATGCTCGCCGCGCTCGCGCGGGGGCTGCGGCTGTCCATGGAGGAGCGCGATCATCTGTTCCGGCTCGGCGGGTATGCCCTTCCCCGGCGCGTGCCGGGCGGCGACCACATCAACCCCGGCATCATGCGCGTCCTCGACCGGCTCGAAGACACCCCCGCCCAGGTCGTCAACAACCGTGGGGAGACCTTGAGGCAGACCAGGATGGCTGTCGCGCTGCTGGGCGACGAGACGGCGTTCACCGGCCCGGCCCGGAGTCTGCACTACCGGTGGTTCACCGACCCTGCCTCCCGGCTGCTCCGTCCCGAGAGCGACCACGCCGCGCACAGCCGCCTCCTCGCGGCGGACCTCCACGGGGCCTGCACGCGCGACGGGAAGGACTCGCCCGTGGCCGAACTGGTGGAGGCGCTGCTGGTGGCGAGCCCCGAGTTCGCGTCGCTCTGGCGTGAACGCCCGGTGCTGGGGCCGTACTGCGCCCCGAAGCGCTTCGGACACCCACGACTTGGCCTGCTGGAGCTGCACTGCCAGACCTTGGTGGACCCCGACCAGTCGCAGACACTCCTGGTCTTCACCGCGGCGCCGGGCAGTGAGAGCCACGACAAGCTGCAGCTCCTCTCCGTCATCGGGGACCAACTCGGGTGAGTGAGTGAGTAGTGAGCGGGCGAGGGGGGCGAGGGGCGCGGGTATTCGGAAAGTGCGCCGGGTGACGGCGGGAACGGCGGCCTGCGCGGCGGTCTCGCCTACACCCCGGCGTCGCTGCGCTGGATCTTCTCGGACCTGACCGAGATCGAACTGCGCCGTATGCGCGACGAACCGCCGGAGTCCCCTCACTTCGGCGAACCCTTCCTGTGGACGGCGCTGTTCCAGGACCGCCGCCCGGCCCTCAGATGTGCGCCATGATCTGACGCACCGGTCGGCCGAGCGCGTCGGCCAGCGCGGTCAGTTCCTCATCGGTGAACCAGCCGCGCCCCGGATTCCAGACCGCGATCTCGAACCGGGCGAAGCCGCACGGCCAGTCGTACGTCAGTGTGTCGAGCGGCAACTCCCCTCCGCAGCAGGGGACTTGGGTCAGCAGCGTGGACAGGCCGTCGTCCGCCCGCGTTTCCAGGAGGTCCGTCCACCAGCCGAGGTCGACCGATTCGCCGCAGCGCGGACACCCGATCGCCATCAGGTTCGCCCCGCAGTCCACGATCGTGATCGCGTCGTGCCAGCTGACTTCGACCTCGGGGTCGATGCCGTCCGGCTGCCCCGGGGCCAGCTCGGCCGCGATCGCGGCCGCTCGGTCGGCCGCCTCCGGGCCCGGCTGCCAGTGCGGATCGGTCGGTATGACCGACAGGATGTTGTCGCTCACGTACAGGCTCGATTCGTCGATCGTCAGCGGATTGAGTGGAGTGAGCGAGCCGACGGAGTCAGACGACGCAGAACTCGTGGCCCTCCGGGTCCGCCATCTCCACATGGTCCGGCCGACCGTTCAGCTCGTGCTCACGCACCACCGTCGCACCCGCCGCCGTCAGTCGCTCGACCTCGGCCGTCACCCGTGGCCACCGCGTCTCCCAGGGGATCTCCCGGCCGCCGCCGACCCGGAGATCCAGATGCAGGCGGTTCTTCACCACCTTCGACTCCGGGACCTTGAGGAAGGACAGGCTGGGCCCGACGCCGTCCGGATCCGAGAGATACGCCCCGTCGTCCCACTCCTCCTCAGGAAGTCCCCAATCGATGAACTGGGCCTCCCAGGAGGTGAAACCGGCGGGCGGGGGCGGCTCGACATACCCCAGGGCGAGCGCCCAGAACTCCGCCAGTTTCCCGGGGTGCGCGCAGTCGATCGTCAGACTCCACTTGGTGGACACCATGCCTCCTAGGTCGTGTCCACGAACCGTATCGGGCACCACTGACAACGCCGGAAAACCAGTACCGCCCCGCTCGCCCGGCCCGATAGCGTCACGCCCCATGAAGTGATCTCTCCGCCCCACGACCGCGACCGCACACATCCTCGCGAGGAGAGATCACCATGCCCCAACGCACCACCGAGCGCTCGGACTTCACGGCCTTCACCGACTTCGTCGCCCTGGCCTCCGCGTCCCCGGACGTGGTCGGCCTCGTCCTGAGCGGATCCCAGGCCCGCCAGGGCATAGCGACCACCCGCTCCGACCACGACGTCTACGTGATCACCGCCGACGACCGCCCGGCCCTCCCGCCGGCCCTCACCGAGGGCCGGCGGTCGGCCGCGCTGGATGTCATGGCGCTCCCCCTGTCGGCGTTCCGCACCCACGGCCTGCCCGGGGACACGTACGCCTGGGACCGTTACGCCTTCGTCCACAGTCAGGTGCTCCTCGACCGGCTCGACGGCACGATCACGCAACTGGTCGAGGAGAAGGCCGTTCTCGAAGGTCTTGAGGCGCACCGTCTGGTCCGCTCCGAACTCGACGCGTACATCAACTCCCTGTACCGGTCGGTCAAGAGCCACCGCGACGCCCGGCCCGCCGTCGCGCACCTCGACGCGGCGGAGAGTGTCCCGTATCTGCTGACGGTCGTGTTCGCCCTGCACCAGCGGGTCAGGCCGTACAACAAGTACCTGCTGTGGGAGCTGGAACACCATCCGCTGGGCGCGCCCCAATGGGGCGCGGACGTGCTGTTCCCGCAGCTCCGGCGCATCGTCGCCGACGGCGACCTCGCCACGCAGCGCGCCCTCTTCGCGACCGTCGAGCGCGCCGCCCGACAGGCGGGCCACGCCGCCGTCCTCGATTCCTGGGGCAGCGACATCGACCTCCTACGTCCGCAGACCTGAACCGGACGGACACCGTCGGTGCGACTGCCCGGACGGACACCGTCAGTCGAAGTCCACCGAGCGCCCCAACTCCGCCCAGCGCGCATCGCTGTCCGTCAGTGACTTCATCCTGTCGGCGACGTAGTCGACGCCATCGCGTCGACGGTCCGACGGTCCGACAACGCTGCTACGGGAACGGTAGGTTCTGGAAACGCGATCAAAAGCGGTCAAACACGGTCAGCCGACAACATCTCCTGAGACGAGAGCGCCGATCTGGTCCCCGGCGGCACCATCAAGTGAGACCGGCCGCCGGGCCGGGGTCTCACCACTGATTGCATCTGCCCACGTCGGGGGACCGCCTGCCGGCAATGGTCAATTGAGACGGGACAGCGGCATCTCGTGGTCGACACCCGCGGCCTGCCGTTGCTGGTGATACGAGCGGCTGATCCAGCACTCCGGAACCTTGATCACCCCTCTGCGGCAGACTCAGCCGACTGTCGGGGTCGGCGGCGCGACCGCCTCACGCAGTTCGGCGGCGGTCCGGGTGACGAGCTCGGAGAGCGTCGCGTCCGGGTCGGCCAGCCAGCGGGACGTGGCGCGCCGGGAGACCGCGATCGCCACGTCGATGATGAAACGTGCCGTGCCGCGCTCGACGCCGCGGTGTCCGAGCGCCCGCGCCAGCGCGTCGGCGATGTCGGCGAGCTTGATCAGATCGCGCTCGGCCAGTGCCGGGCTGGCGGCGATCACCCGGACGCGGCGCAGCAGGAACTCGCGCGACTGAAAGACCTCGTCGGCGGTCCCCAGCGCGGTCAGTAGCGCCTCGATCGGCGTGAGGCCGGGGTCTGCCGCCTCGACCCGGGCGGCAAGGTGGGCTTCGAGTTCGTTGCCGGCGAAGAGGACTTCCCGTTTGTCCGGGAAATAGCGGTAGAAGGAGCGCTCGGTCAGACCGGCGGTGCGTGCGATCTGCGCGACCGTGGTGCGCTCGAACCCCTGCGTCTCGAACAGATCGAGCGCCGCACGCTCCAGCCGCCCCTGCGCGTCTGACTCCCATCTCGGCATACCCGCCAGCATATGACAGCAGAGGCTGTCATCATGACGCTAAGATCGATGACAACAGATGCTGTCATCACCTTGGAGATCGTCATGAAGGCTCTTCAGTTCGACCGGTTCGGATCCCCGGACGTGATCGTGCTCCGCGAGGTCCCGAAGCCGGAGCCGGGACCCGGCCGGATCCGGATCGCCGTGCGGGCGTGCGGACTGACACCGGGCGACTGGGCGGTGGTCGACGGCCTGCTCGCCGACCAGTTGCCGCCACTGCCGCGCGGACTCGGCACCGAGGTCGCGGGCACCGTCGACGCGCTCGGTGAGGGCGTCACCGGTGTCGAGATCGGCGACCGTGTGTTCGGCCCGGCGGCCTTCGACGGCCCCACGGCCGGGGCCGCCGAGTACGCGCTGATGGCGGTCTGGGCTCACACACCTGTGGGTGTCACCGCCGAGCGGGCCGCCGCGCTGCCGATGGCGGCCGAGACGGCATGGCACGCGCTCGACGACCTCGGCGTCCGGCCGGGTGAGCTGCTGCTCGTCCACGGCGCGGGCTCCACCGTGGGTGAGGTGGCGGTGCGCCTGGCACTGCACCGGGGTGTCCGGGTGATCGCCACCGCCGGGCCGACGCGGGCCGCGGCCCTGGAAGAGATCGGCGCCCGGGTGACCGGTTACGGCGACGGCATGGCCGAACGCGTCGCCGCACTGGCCGGAGGCCGCGTCGACCGCGCCCTGGACACGGCCCCGACCGGCGGCCGGATCGACCGCGCCGACCAGGCCAGCCCGGCCGGCGGCTCGCTGCCGTCCCTGATCGAGCTGACCGGAGACCCCGACCGCGTCCTCACCGTCTCGGACTTCGCCGCCGCAGCCGAGCTGGGCACCCGGATCACCCAGATCGAGATGCGCTACGACCGGATGAGCGAGTTCGCCCGGCTGGCCGGCGAAGGCGTTCTCGTCGTATCGGTCGCCCGCACCTACCCGCTCGAACAGATCCAGGAGGCGGCCGGGCTCAGCCAGTCCCGTCGGCCCGGCGGCAAGCTCATACTCGTCCCGTGATCGGGTTACCGACCTGGTCACAGGCCACCGCGTGAGCTCCAGGAGTCCGTACAACTCCCGCGGATCTCGCGGTGGCCGTACCCGTTCCCGACGGTCTCGTGGACCGGGGGCGCCGCCGCGGGCGAGCGGCAGGGGAAAGTAGGGGTTGATCGACGCGGACAGCCAAATATCCTTGTTCAATGCGCTACTTGCGGGCCCGTCGAGTTCGGAGCGATTGCCGGTGACCTATGAGATACGCGGCGCGGCGCCACCCGCGCCCGCCGGCCCGCCCCCGGCGAAGCCCGGACGGCTCGTCGCGACGAGCGATCTGCACATCCGGTACGCGGAGAACAGAAAGATCGCCGACTCCCTGTGGCCCGAGTCGGAACACGACTGGATCCTGGTGGCCGGTGACATCGGCGAGTTGGTGTCCGACATCGAGTGGACCTTGCGCACGCTGAGCGAACGGTTCGCGAAAGTCATCTGGGTGCCGGGCAACCACGAGCTGTGGACCGCCCCCGACGACCCGATCCAGCTCAGGGGCGACGCCAAGTACCGCCACCTCGTGGAGATGTGCCGGGGCCTCGGTGTCGTCACGCCGGAGGACCCCTATCCCATCTGGGAGGGCGCGGGCGGCCCCGCCGTCATCGCGCCGCTTTTCCTCCTCTACGACTACTCCTTCCGGCCCCCGGGCACGGACTCCAAGGAATCTGCCCTCGCGGTCGCCGAGGCCGCAGGCGTTGTCTGCACCGACGAGTTCCTGCTCCACCCCGACCCGTATCCCAGCAGGGAGGCGTGGTGCCGCGCCCGGCTCACGGCCACCGAGCGCCGGCTGGCCGAGATCCCGCCCGAGCTGCCCACCGTGCTGATCAACCACTGGCCGCTGGTGCGCGAACCCACGAACGTGCTGTGGCGCCCGGAGTTCGCGCTGTGGTGCGGCACGAAGGGCTCGGCCGACTGGCCGCAGAGATTCCGGGCCGCCTCGGTCGTGTACGGGCATCTGCACATTCCCCGGCTGATGTGGTGCGACGGGGTGCCCCATCAGGAGGTCTCCCTGGGTTATCCGAGGGAGTGGGGACGGCGCACACAGGAGCCGGGCCGCCCCGTACAGATCCTGCCGTTGCCGGTCCGTGAGGAAGCGGGGCAGCCGCGGTGATCGAACGCATCGTGCCCGCCGCCACGGAGACGGCCGAGGCGTACGGTGACCTGCCCGGGGCCATGCTCTTCCCCGAGGAGGAGCTGCTCGTGAAAGCCGCCGTGGCCAAGCGCCGTGGCGAGTTCACCACCGCACGGCACTGCGCGCGGCAGGCCCTGACGAGGCTGGGCGCGCCGGCCGGGGCGATCCTGACCGGCGAGCGTGGCGCGCCGCTGTGGCCCGAGGGCGTGGTCGGCAGCATCACGCACTGCGACGGCTACCGCGCCGCCGTCGTCGCCCGCCCCGCGCAGGTCACCTCGATCGGCATCGACGCGGAGCCCGCGCTGCCGCTGCCCTCCGGGGTCCTGGACGCGGTGGCCCTGGCCGACGAGCGGATCGCGGTCAAGGAACTCCTCGAGTCCGCGCCGGGCGTGCCGTGGGACCGGCTGCTGTTCAGCGCCAAGGAGTCCGTCTACAAGGCGTGGTTCCCGCTGATGAGGCGCTTCCTGGAGTTCGAGGGGGCCCGGCTCGTCTTCGACCAGGCGGGAGGGATCGCCCCCGCGGGTGGGACTGACCCGGCGGGTGGGACCGGCCCGGTGGGCGGGACGTTCACGGCGCACCTCCTTGCGGGGCCGGCGAAGGCCGGGAGCCGTACCTTGCACACGTTCGACGGACGCTGGCTCTCGGAGAACGGCATCGTGCTGACGTCCGTCACCGTCCCCGCGTAGTGGTGTGACCGGGCTGTCCGTCCAAGTCCGAGTCCAAGTCTGAGTCCGAGGGCGGACAACCCGGTCACACACCACCGCGTACGCCGCGCATGCCACGTACGCCGCACACCGCTCAGGCGATCGACGCCGAAACGATCGCCGCCACCGCGATGTTGCACGACGCCGTGACCCACACCGCCGGATGCGGCTCCGCCTCGACCAGCGTCGCGCCCAGCTTGCCCGGCGTCACCAGATCCACCACCAGGAACGCCACCGCCATCATCACGAGGCCGAGCACCCCGAACGCGGCCGTCGACGCCAGGCCCTTGCCGAAGTCGTCGTACGTCGTCCAGATGGACGTGAAGACGATGCCGCCGATACCCAGGAGCGCCGAGCTGAGCAGAAGCGCGGCGTTGCGGTTCCGCTCCTCCCAGATCTGCTTGCCGAGCTTCCCCGGTGTCAGCACGTCGACGAGGACGATACCGAGGATCAGAAGGACCACACCGAGCGCGCCGTAGGCGCCCGCTCGGCCAAGTCCGTTGACTATGTCGTTCATTGGGAAGCTCGTCTCCGCTGCTGAAGATGATCGTGGCAAAGGCGTCGCAAAATGTATCGCACGGTGTACGAGCTGCGAGGGCGAGCCGGAAACCGCAGCCGAACCGCGTCCCGACCGTGGCCGGAAGCTCGTGTTCCCCGCCCGGATTATCGATCAACGTGCTTAAGCTCCTGCTTTGTCCGACCGTGTGGAGCGCACGGAACAGACCCGGACACGCACCTCACGAGGCGGCGCGCCCTGCTCACTACGATCGGTGTGACCGCCGTCGCGGCAGGCGCGCCGGCACGCGCGTCCGCCACCGTCGGCGGTCCCGCGCCCGCCACCGAAAGGACCCCCGTCGTGCAAGCCGCCACCCCGGCCAGCCAAACGGCCAGCGCTCCGGACAGCGCCCGTGACAGCGCTCCGGTCGACTCGCCGGTCGACTCACCGACCGATGCGCCGGCCAGGAACGATCCGTACGACCGGCCCGTCGCCGAACTGCTCGCGAGGATGACCGACGACGAGAAGCTCGGCCAGCTCCAGCAACTCGCCTGGGCGGGTGCCACCGGCCCCGGAGGAACCCAGACCCGGGAGGCCGAAGAGGCGGCCCGCGCGGGCCTGTTGGGCTCCGTACTGAACATCCACGGCGCCAAGGAGAGCAACGCCCTCCAGCGGATCGCGGTCGAGGAGTCCCGGCTCGGCATCCCGCTGATCTTCGGCCTCGACATCATCCACGGCTTCTGGACCACCTTCCCGATCCCGCTCGCCCAGGCGGCGAGCTTCGACCCGGCGGTCTCCGAACTGGACGCGTCGGTCTCGGCGGCCGAGGCGCGGTCCAACGGTGTGCACTGGACGTTCGCGCCGATGATGGACGTGACCAGCGAGCCGCGCTGGGGCCGGATCGCGGAGTCCGGCGGCGAAGACCCTTATCTGAACGCGGTGTTGGCGGCGGCCAAGGTGCGCGGCTACCAGGGCGGCGATCTGAAGGCGAAGGATCGCATCGCCGCCTGTGCCAAGCACTACGTCGCGTACGGCGGCGCCGAGGGCGGCCGTGACTACAACACCGTCGACGTGTCCGAGGCGCGGCTGCGCAATCACTACCTGCCGCCCTTCAAGGTGGCCGTGGACGCCCAAGTGGCCACCGTCATGGCCTCGTTCAACACCATCAGCGGCGTCCCCGCCCACGGCAACGCGCACACCCTCACCCGGATCCTCAAGCACGACTGGGGATTTGACGGTTTCGTCGTCAGCGACTGGACCGGAGTCCAGGAACTCATCCCGCACGGCTTCGCCGCCGACGGCGAGGACGCGGCCCGCCTCGCGCTGGGCGCCGGCGTCGACATGGAGATGGTCAGCACCCATGTCGCCGACCACGGGCGGAAGTTGCTGCGCGAGGGCCGGATCGACGCCGCGCGGCTGGACGACGCGGTGACCCGCGTCCTGCGCGTCAAGTTCCGCCTCGGCCTCTTCGACGAGCCGTACGTCCCCGAGAAGGCCGAGATCACCGGCCCGACGGAGCAGGCCCGGTCGGCGGCCCGTACGGCCGCCGCGCGCTCCATGGTGCTGCTCAGGAACGAGGGCGGCGCGCTGCCGCTCGCGAAGAGCGTCCGGTCCGTCGCCGTCGTCGGTCCGTTCGCCGACTCCGACGATCTCCAGGGCACCTGGGCGGGGCCCGGCGCGGAGAAGTTCCCGTCCGTCACGGTGCTCGACGCCGTACGGGCCGCCCTGCCGGACACCGAGGTGACCCACGCCCCGGGCATCGACGCCGCAGGCCAGGACACCGGCACGCTCCCCGACGCGGTCGCCGCGGCACGGGCCGCCGACGTCACCGTCGTCGTCGTGGGGGAGAGCCCCGCCATCAGCGGCGAGGCGAACTCCCGGAGCGACATCGGACTGCCGGGCCGCCAGGACGAGTTGATCGAAGCGGTCGCGGCGACGGGCAAGCCGTACGTCGTCGTCCTCGTCAACGGCCGCCCGCTCGCCCTCGGCGACTGGGCCGACCACGCCCCCGCCGTACTGGAGGCGTGGCACCCCGGCATGGAGGCCGGGAACGCGGTCGCCGACGTGCTGTTCGGCGACGTCGACCCCGGTGGCCGCCTCCCGGCGTCCTTCCCCCGTACGGTCGGTCAGCTCCCCGTCAACTACAACCACGAGCGGACCGGCCGCCCCTACGACCCCGCCGTCCCGGACCAGCGCTACGTCTCCCGGTACCTGGACGTGCCGGACGGCCCGCGCTACCCGTTCGGCCACGGTCTGAGCTACACCACCTGCACCCTGACCGCGCCCACGCTCGGCCGGAACACGATCGCCGCCGCGTCCCTGCGCGAGGGCGACACGGTCGAGGTGGCCGTCACCGTACGCAACACGGGCACGCGCGACGGCGACGAGGTCGTCCAGCTGTATCTCCACGACCCGGTCGCGAGCATCGTGCAGCCGGTACGGCGCCTGCGCGGGTTCCGCCGGGTGAGTCTCGCGGCCGGGGAGTCCACCACGGTGCGCTTCGGCCTCGGCGCGGAGGACTTCGGCTTCTGGACCAATGATCCCGACGGCCGGTTCGTGGTGGAGGAGGGCACGGTCGACATCTTCGTCGGCACCAGTTCGACGGCCACGGCCAAGGACACCCTGACGATCACCTGAGGACGCGCCTGAGGACGCGCCTGAGGACGGGCCTGAGGACGGGCCCACTTGCCTCGGGAAGAGGCCCGCCGGATGATTCCGGCGGGCCTCTTCCTTGTACGGAGAGCACCCGGAGAGCGATTTCTCCGACGACCAGGGAGACGAACCCGCCATGGCAGAGATCGACATCCGCGACAACCGCGCGCAGGGCAGGCTGGAGGCGTACGAGGGCGACCAGCTCGTCGGCGTCGTCGGCTACTTCGTGATGGCCGGCGCCCCCGCCGCGCTCGTGGCCGTCCACACGGTGGTGGAGCAGGGCCACGAGGGCAAGGGCATCGCGGGCACGCTGGTGAAGGAGTTCTACGAGACGGCGGCCCGCGAGGGCGTGCCCGTCGTCCCGCTGTGCCCGTACGCGGCCAGGTGGGCGCAGCGGCACCCGGACGAGGTGGCGGTGGCCCCGGCGGCCGACGAGGACACGGTGCGCGCCGCGGAGGAGCAGCTGAAGGCGGACTCCGGGCGCTGGTGAGGCCGCCGGGGGCGGAGCGCCGCGCCCGGAATCAGCGCGTCGGGCCGATCAAGAGTGGACCCGGCGCGCGTGGGCACGCGCATCGGGAGACATTGGGAACGCACGAGTCCGTACTTTTGGAGGACTGGCATGACCCATCCGTATCCCGACCCCGTACCGCCGTCGCCCACCCCGACGCCGGGGCCGCCCGGACCCGAGCCGGGCCCCGCGCCCGGACCGCTGCCCGGCCCGGCGCCCGTTCCCGCGCCCCCGCCCGCGCCCTCACCGGACCCGATCCCCAGCCCGCCGGGGCCCGACCCGGTCCCGGACCCGGAGCCCCAGCCGGGACCGCTCGGCTGAGGCCGAGGCCGTACGCGTGAACGACCGGATGCCGACGGGTCGCCCCGTCGGCATCCGGCCGTTCGGCGAACTCCGGTCAGCCGGAGACCTCGGAGCGGTCGCCGCCCCACAGGGTGTGGAACGACCCCTCACGGTCCGTACGCCGGTAGGTGTGCGCACCGAAGAAGTCCCGCTGGCCCTGCGTGAGCGCGGCCGGCAGCCGCTCCGCGCGCAGCGCGTCGTAGTAGGAGAGCGCCGCCGCGAAGCCCGGCGTCGGCACACCCTGCCGCACCGCCGTCGCGATCACCTCGCGCCAGTCGTCCTGAGCCGCGCCGATCTCCTCGGCGAACTGCTTGTCGGCGAGCAGGCTCGGCAGATCGCGCTGCGCGTCGTACGCGCCCCGGATCCGGTCCAGGAACGCCGCCCGGATGATGCAGCCCGCACGCCAGATCGCGGCGACGGACCCGAGGTCGATGTTCCAGCCGTACTCCTCGCTGCCCGCCTGGATCTGGTGGAAGCCCTGCGTGTACGACACGATCTTCGACGCATACAGCGCCTGCTCGACCTGGTCCGCGAAGCGCGCGGCCTCGTCCTCGCTCAGCGCCGTCGCCGTCGGGCCCGGCAGCGTCTGTGAGACGTCCCGCAGCGCGGCGTGCCCGGAGAGCGAGCGCGCGAAGACCGCCTCGGCGATGCCGGAGACCGGCACCCCGAGGTCGAGGGCGATCTGCACCGTCCAGCGGCCGGTGCCCTTCTGCTCGGCCTGGTCGACGACGACGTCGACGAAGGGCTTGCCCGTCGCGGCGTCCTGGTGGGCCAGCACCTCGGCCGTGATCTCGATCAGGTACGAGTCGAGCCGCCCGGTGTTCCACGTCCGGAACGTCTCGGCGATCTTCTCGGGGGAGTAGCCGGCGACCGAGCGCAGCAGGTGGTACGCCTCGGCGATCAGCTGCATGTCGGCGTACTCGATGCCGTTGTGCACCATCTTCACGAAGTGCCCGGCGCCGTCGGGGCCGATGTGGGCCACCGTCGGGGTGCCGTCCGGCGCCTTGGCGGCGATGCGCTCCAGCAGCGGGCCGAGCGACTCGTAACTCTCCTTCGACCCACCGGGCATGATGCTCGGTCCGTGCAGGGCGCCCTCCTCGCCGCCGGAGATGCCCACGCCGACGAAGTGGATGCCGCGCTCGCGCAGCTCCTTCTCCCGGCGCCGGGTGTCGGCGAAGTGCGCGTTGCCGCCGTCGATGATGACGTCGCCCTCTTCGAGCAGCGGGGCGAACTCCTGGATCACGGCGTCGGTCGCGTCGCCGGCCTTCACCATGATGACGAGGCGGCGCGGGCGCTCCAGCGCGGCGACGAACTCCTCCGCGGAGTCCGCGGGAACGAAGACGCCCTCCTCGCCGAACTCCTCGACCAGGGCGTGGGTCTTCGACGCTGTGCGGTTGTGCAGGGCGACGGCGAAGCCGTTGCGGGCGAAGTTCCGGGCGAGATTGCGGCCCATCACCGCGAGCCCGGTGACGCCGATCTGGGCAGTACCACTCATGCGTGTGCTCCTGGGTCTCCGTCGGATGTACCTCGTCCGGCGGTAGGGGTACGTAACGCCGGACACGGCTGTTCATCGATCTTCAAGCCGCCCGCATTCTTCCGCATTCCGGGTCGGTCGCGTCGGGTCCGTTCATTTCTTGGTCAGATGCCGCGTCGTGATGGACCGTCGTTCACCAACTCTTGACACTCTCTCAGCGTCGGCGTAACACTGGCCTGGCTTTGGAGAGCGCTCTCCCACAGTGATCCCGGTGCTCCTGACGGTCCCGGATCCAGAGGCCACTCTCCGCGGTGCACCGTCCAGTACCACTCTCTCCCCCCACCGCATACGGTCCGTATGCGGACGAAGAGCGGCATGGAGGTCCGCATGGCCGAAAGACTCCGCAGAACCACCCTGGTGTCCGCGTTGCTCGTGTTCACCTCCCTGGCCCTGGTGGCCATGGGTCTGACCGCGATCACGGACACCGCTACCGCCGACCCCAAGAACGACCGCGGCACCACGGCCGCGTCCCACGTGGGACACAAGATGCCCCCGGCCGTCCCCGTACCCTCGGGCGACGACCCCGACGGCGACGGCTACATACCGGCGAACCCGCCGGTCACCGGCGTCGTACCGTCGGCCGAGATACCGCCGCACCGCTACTTCCACGAGTTCCAGGCGAACTGCGAGGTCACCCACACCAGGCCGGACGACCCGATCGTCTACCCCGGCCAGTCGGGCGCCTCGCACGACCACACCTTCATGGGCAACAGGACCACCGACGCCAACAGCACCACGGCGTCGCTGGACGCCGGCACCACGGCGTGCAAGGCGCCGGGCGACCGGTCCGCGTACTGGATGCCGACCCTGCTCAACGGGGACCAGCCGGTACGGCCCATCGGCCCGCAGGTCATCTACTACAAGGCGGGAGTCACCGACTACCGGACCGTCCGGCCGTTCCCGAAGGGCCTGCGGTTCGTGGTCGGCAGCCCCACCCAGACGGCCGAGCAGTTCCGTAACCACCCGGGCTGGGTGGAGGGCTGGGAGTGCGGCAATTCGTTCAACAACACCGAGATCCCGGCCAGTTGCCCGTCCACCCCTGATGTCCAGCTCAACCTGCGTTTCCAGGCACCCAGTTGCTGGGACGGAAAGTATCTGGACACCCCGGACCACAAGAGTCACATGGCCTATCCGCTCGTCCAGGGCGCCAACCAGGACGTCTGCCCGACGTCGCACCCGGTGGCGCTGCCGATGGTCGAGTTCAAGATGGCATGGCCGGTGAACGGAGACATGTCCAAGGTGAGACTCGCGAGTGGGACGGGGCACTCCTTCCACTACGACTTCTTCAACGCCTGGGACAACGCCACGCTCGGCGCCATGGTCAACCACTGCGTCGTCGGTGGCCTCCAGTGCGACGCGCGCGGCTACGACCAGAACAACCCCGGGGCCGGTGCGGCCCTGAACGAGGACTACCAACTGCCATGACCGGGACCGCTCTCCCGCCGGGGTGTACTCCGCCCTGGCGGGAGAGCGCTCTCCCAGCTTCTCCCGCCGTACTGCTCGCTTTCCATATCCCCGCCCGCACTCTCCCCACAGGTGACTCATGAGCGATACGAAACTCCTCCCAAGACTCGCCACCGGCCGGCTGCGCACGATGGCATCGGTCGCCGCCACCGCACTCCTCGCGGCCTTCGCCGTGACCGTCCCGGCCGCCGCCCCCGCGCAGGCGGCCGGCAGCGTCGTCAAGGTCACCGGCTCCCAAGGCGCCTGGCAGCTGACCGTCGACGGGGCGCCCTACCAGGTCAAGGGCCTGACCTGGGGGCCGTCCGTCGCCGACGCGGACAGGTACATGCCCGACGTGGCCTCCATGGGCGTCAACACCATCCGGACCTGGGGCACCGACGGCACCACCAAGCCCCTCCTCGACTCGGCCGCCGCCAACGGCGTCAAGGTCATCGCCGGCTTCTGGCTGCAGCCCGGCGGCGGCCCCGGCAGCGGCGGCTGCGTCAACTACCTCACCGACACGCAGTACAAGAACGACATGCTCGCCGAGTTCCCCAGGTGGGTGGAGACCTACAAGGACCACGCGGGCGTGCTGATGTGGAACGTCGGCAACGAGTCCGTACTCGGCCTGCAGAACTGCTACAGCGGCGACGCCCTGGAGCAGCAGCGCAACGCGTACACGACCTTCGTCAACGACATCGCCAAGAAGATCCACGCCGTCGACCCGAACCACCCGGTGACCTCGACCGACGCCTGGACCGGGGCCTGGCCGTACTACCAGCGCAACTCGCCCGACCTCGACCTGTACGCGGTCAACTCCTACGCCGACGTGTGCAACATCGAGGAGACCTGGAACGCCGGCGGCTACACCAAGCCCTACATCGTCACCGAGGGCGGCCCGGCCGGTGAGTGGGAGGTCGACGACGACGTCAACGGCGTGGCGTCCGAGCCCACCGACGTGGCGAAGGCCCAGGGCTACAAGGACGCGTGGAACTGCGTCACGGGCCACGAGGGTGTCGCGCTCGGCGCGACGCTCTTCCACTACGGCACCGAGTACGACTTCGGCGGCGTCTGGTTCAACCTGCTGCCCGCGGGCCAGAAGCGCCTCTCGTACTACGCGGTGAAGGAGGCGTACGGCAGGAGCACCGCCGGTGACAACAAGCCGCCGGTGATCTCGAACATGGCCGTCGACGGCGCCACGGCCGTACCCGCCGGACGTCCGTTCAAGGTCACGTCGGACGTGACGGACCCGAACGGTGACGCCCTGAGCTACGAGGTACTGGTCAACAGCAAGTACATAGACAACGGCGGCCAGTTGACCCCGGCGCAGTTCACCGCCGACGGCAACGGCGACTTCACCGTGACGGCGCCGGACAAGCTCGGCGTGTGGAAGGTGTACATCAAGGCGTCCGACGGCAAGGGCAACGTGGGGATCGAGACCAAGTCCTTCAAGGTCGTGCCGCCGCCTGTCAACGGCACCAACGTGGCCAAGGGGAAGCCGGCCTCGGCGTCGTCCTTCCAGCCCGACAGCGTCGGCTGCCCCTGCCCGGCGTCCAACGCCGTCGACGGTGACTTCGGCAGCCGCTGGGCCAGCGACTGGGCCGACCCGCAGTGGATCCAGGTCGACCTGGGCGCGCGTACCGACTTCAAGCACGTACAGCTCGCCTGGGAGGGCGCGTACGCCAAGAGCTACACCGTCCAGACCTCCGACAACGGGCAGGACTGGAACACCCTGAAGACCGTCACGGGGGGCAACGGAGGCATCGACGACATCGAGGTCACCGGCGCGGCCCGGTACGTACGGGTCAACGCGACCGAACGCGGCACCGCGTGGGGCTACTCGCTCTACGAGTTCGGGGTCTACAGCTGATCCGGGGTCCCCGGCCGACCGTGCCCGACCGGGCCGATCCGGTCGGGACCGGCGGCTGATCGCTCCCGCCGCGCCGTGCCCACCCCGCCGACGGCGCGGCGGTCCCGCGGCGGGTCACGGCAGGTCCGTGAC
>NZ_JBHUZM010000062.1:0-42651 GCF_042667665.1 Streptomyces sp. NPDC057307
ACGTTCAGCCACGTGGTGCGCGACGGGCGTGCGGCGGGCGGGCGACGGCCCGTTCGGGAAGCGCGTCGCGGCTGTCCGCCTGCCGGTCCGTCCGTCGGTCCGTCGGTCCGTCCGTCGGTCCTTCGGTCGGTCAGTGGTCGTGGCCCGGCCGGGCGGTGTCGTTCGAGGTTGCCTCGGGGCCGGTGTGGAGGACCGCGCGGGCCTGTTCGGCGGCGCGGGTGATGCTCTCGCTGATGAAGTCGAGAAAGCGGGCGATGTTCTCCAGGCGGGTGGCGGCGGGGGTGTGGGTGCCGAGGATGGTGGCGCCCCGGCGGGCGATCTCCACCAGTTGGTCGTTGGCTCGGGCGCTGGCGATCGTCGCCTGGTAGAAGAGTTCGTTGTCGACGACGTAGCGCTCGCGGCGGCGTTCGTCGCGTTCTCGGCGGACGAGGCTCTGGCTCTCCAGGAAAGTGATCGCCTTGGAGATGGACGCCGGGCTGACCTGGAGGCGCTGAGCGAGTTGGGACGCGGTGAGGCTGCCCGCGTCGGTGGTGAAAAGGCAGGTCAGCACCCGGGCCGGCATCTTGCTCAGGCCCGAACCCATGAGGACGGTGGTGAACGTCTCCTCGTACTCGGCCACGGCCTCGGCGTCGCGGCCGTGCGGCTGGGGGGCCGACTCCGCCCCTGAGGAGGAGGCGGGCCCGCGCCGGTGGGCGCGGCGTTCGGTGGCGCGGTGGGCCAGATCGGCGCGGTAGGCGGTGGGGCCGCCGTTGCGCATCACCTCACGTGTGACCGTCGAGGTCGGGCGGTCGAGCCGTCGGGCGATCTCGGCGTAGGGGAGGCTGTCGGCCAGCCCCAGCGCGATCTGCTGGCGTTCCTGCTGGGTGAGCCTGCCTCCCGGCATCGCGGTCTCCTCAGATGTTCCTTCGTGGTGTCCTTGATCCCCCACCGTAGCGTTCACCTTCATTCATTGCAATGGATGGGATCGTGTTCGTTGCGTTACTCTCAAGTCCGTTGCAACAGTTTCGCTGCTCTGAGCTGCATGAATGTCATTGCTATGCAACTTATCCGTTGTCTGAATCTGGAAAGCAACGTAGCGTTTCCGGTGTCAGAAAGAACGAACAGACACAGGAGAACACCATGCAGAAGTTCGACACCCCGGCCCCGATCTCCACCGTCCTGGACATCCCCGCCGGACGCGTCCAGTTCATCGCCGCGGACCGCACCGACACCACCGTCGAGGTCCTGCCCGCGGACGCCGCCAAGAGCCGCGACACCAAGACCGCCGAGCAGACCACCGTCACCTACACCGACGGTGTCCTTCGGATCACGGCCTCACCGACCGGCAGCCAGCTCCTCGGCCCTTCCGGGGCCGTCGAGGTCACCGTCCAACTGCCCGCCGGCTCCCGCGTCGAGGCCAAGACCGCCGGCGCCGAACTCCGCGGCGTCGGACGCCTCGGCGACATCGACTTCGAAGGCGCGTACCGCCGGATCAAGCTCGACGAGGCCGCGAGCGTCCGCCTCACCGCGATCGACGGCGACGTCGAGGTCGGCCGGCTGGGTGGCCCCGCGGAGATCAGCACCCAGAAGGGCGACATCCGGATCACCGAGGCCGTGCGCGGCAAGGTCGTGCTCAGCACCCAGTCCGGTGACATCACGGTGGGCGCCGCCGCGGGCGTCTCCGCCGCGCTGAACGCCGGCACCGGACACGGCCGCGTCGGCAACGCCCTCAAGAACGACGGCGCCGCCGAACTCGACATCCACGCCACCACCGCCTACGGCGACATCACCGCCCGCAGCCTCTAGAGAAGGAGCACCTCTTATGAGTACCGCGAAGCAGAACAGCACTTCATCGGCCGCCTTCTCGACCGCCTCCTCGACCGGTTCCGCGTGGAGCGGCATGGTGCCGGTGGACGATACGGCTCTGGCCGTCACCGACACCGGCGGTCCCGGCATCCCGGTGGTCTACCTCAACGGCCAGTTCGCGACCCAGGGTTACTGGAGACGGGTCATCGCCGAACTGGGCACGGACTGGCGGCACATCACCTACGACGAGCGGGCCCGCGGCCGGAAGTCGAAGCGGTCGGCGGACTACTCCTTCGAGGCCGCCGTACGGGACGTCGACGCCGTTCTCGCGGCCAGGGGCGTGGAGCGGGCGCTGGTGGTGGGCTGGTCCTACGGCGCGGTCGTCGCGGCGCACTGGGCCTCGCGCAATCCGGAGCGCGCCCTGGGCGCGGTCCTGGTCGACGGCGCCTTCCCCTACGACTGGCTGGACGACGCCATGGAGCAGCGGATCCGGAAACTGTTCCGGCGGATGGGGTGGTTCATGCCGCTGCTGCGCCCGACGGGCCTGACCCCACGGATGAACGCCGAGCAGCAGGCCGACAGCAACATCGAACTCGGCAAGCTCTCCCGCGAGCGCGAGCTGGGCCCGGTGCTGGACAACATCACCGTCCCGGTGCGGTACGTGGTCGCCTCGGGGACGTCCCTCGGCAGCAAGGGCGACGAGCAGGAACGTATACGCACCAGCCTCGACGCGGTGACCGCCCGCAATCCGAGGATCCAGATCGGCGCGAAGGTCGCCAGCAACCACGGTGCGCTCCTCAAGAAGGACTTCGCGGCCATCGCCGAGTCGGTACACGAAGTCGCCCGCCTCGACGGCGGGGACGGCCCGCCGCGGCCCGGCGACCGGTGAACAGCCGGGCGGGCACTGCCCGCCCGCGAGGTCCGGCGAGACCTCGCGGGACCGGGTCGGCCCGCTCCCTACTCCGTACGCAGAGCAGTCACCGTGCGTGTCCTGGCCGCCCACCCGGCGGGCAGCAGCGCGCCCAGCACCGCGATCACTACGCCGCCGAGTCCGAGCACGAGCAGTTCGGGCGCCTGGTGGACGGCGATCACGGAGTCGGGCAGATGGAGACCGGCGCTGCGCCCCATGGCCGGCATGACCATGGTGTGCAGCGCCACCCCGGCCGGTACACCGAGGGCGCCGCCGAGCAGGCCGGAGAGTACGACCGACGTCAGGACCATCGCCACGATCTGACGGGGCGTCATGCCGAGCGCCTTGTGCACACCGAGATCACGGACGCGCTCGTGGGTGTCGAGCACGACACCGTTCAGCACACCGAGCCCGGCGACGGTCACGAGCATCAGCGTCAGGATCGTGGTCAGCGTGTTGAGGATGAGGATCATGTCGCCGCCGTCGTCGGACTCCCGGCCCTGCGCGGTGACGCCCAACGACTTCAGTCCGCTGTTCAGCGCCTTGATGTAACCGCCCACGTCCGTGCCGGACGTCAGCGCGATGTGGTGGCCGGTGGCCGCCAGGCCCGGCGCCGCGGACTTGAGCGTCGCGGCGTCCGTGTAGACCAGCATGCCGTCACCCCGGGTGTCGAGGACCTCTCCCACGATCCGCACGCCGACCGCCGCACCCTTGACGCTCAGGGTGACCTCGTCCCCGACCTCCGTCCCCGTGGCGGCCAGGAACTGGGTCGGCACCACGGCCTCGCCCGCCACGTCGATCCAGCGCCCCGAGACCATCCGGTAGCCGCCCCACGAGGCGTCGCCGCTGAACGCGGTGATCGTGGTGGACCCGTTGATCCCGGCGACGGTCGCGTCCGTCGTGGCGGAGCCGTAGTACTTCCCGGTGCCCGGCTGCGCCTCGATCGCCGCTGTGATCGCCGCCGGATCCGACGCGCCCGTCGGTCCGCCGCCCGGCGCGTCGCCAGGCCCGCCGCCCGGCCCGCCACCGGGTCCCCGCTGCGGGCCGGACACACCGACGGTGACGTCGGCGGCGTTGTGGTTCCTGGCGCTCATCACCTCGTTGAGCGACGAGGAGAGGCCCACCGCGAAGGTGACCGTCGTGGCGCCGAACAGAACCGCCGCGACCAGCGCCGCCGCCCGCGCGGGACGGGCGAAGGGGCGGGCCAGCCCGAGGCTCATCGCCCGAGGCAGCGGGAGCCGGGCGGCCAGCCGGGCCGCCCGTCGGCCCCGGCCCGCCGCCGGGACCCGTCCCACGGCGAGTGCGTCGACCGTGCGCAGCCGCCCGGCCCGCCACGCGCTCGCCCACGCGGTCACGGCGACCAGACCCAACGCACCGGCGGTCACGGCGACATCGATCCACGGGGCGACGGACAGCCCCGTCGTGCCGTACGCGTCCGCCGTCTCGGACAGCACCGGCACGGCGAGGAGGTGGCCCGCGACGAGCCCCAGCCCGACGCCGACCGCCGCCGGGACCAGCGCCTGGGCCAGGTGGGCGCGTACGACCTGGGACGGGGTGAAGCCGACCGCCTTGAGGATGCCGATCCGCCGCAGCCCCGTACCCACCGCGCCGGCGACCACATTGCCGACGACGAGGACCGACATGACCAGCCCCAGGACGCCGAACGCCACGAGGAACGGAACGAACAGCGCCGTCTCGCGGGCCGCGACCTTCCTGACGGTCAGCCAGGACCGCGCACCGGTGACCGCGTCGGCGGGCACCGACGCCGTCACCTCGGCGCGGGCCTCCCGCATGTCGGCGGCGGTCGCCGCCGCGTCGAAGCGGTAGAGCATCTGGTACGCGCCGACCGTGCCGGACGGTGTCAGCGCGGCGACCTGGGACGCCGCCACCCAGGCGTCGGCGGTACGGCTGACCGAACGCGCCAGGCCGACGACCTTCAGCGTCGGACTGCCGGGCAGCTCGGGGAAGTCCAGCTCCAGACCGAGGCGGACCTGGCGCCCGTCGTCGGCGGACAGCACGATCTCGCCCGGCGCGGTGGCCCAGGACCCCGTGGTCACAGTGATGTCGTCGACGGGGCCATCGGGAGAGTCCCGGCCGACGACCGTCAACGGCGGCAGCCGCATGCCGTCGCCGATCCGCGGGGTGACCGACGCGGTCGCGAACGGCCCGGCCGCCGCGCTGACGCCCGCCCCCTCGCCGGTCGCCGACAGCCGCGCGCCCGTCGTCCTGTCCGCGTCGAACTGCGCGTTGAGATGCGCGCCGCGCTGTTCGGCGAAGGCGTCGTCGAAGGGGGCGCTCGACGCCACGAGCAGGGAGCCGCCGAGTACGGACGCGGTCACCGCCATCAGCGTGGCCAGCCCGATCACGAGCGTCTGCACACGGCGGCGTCCCACACCCGAGCGTACGACCCGGCCCAGGGCGCTCATCGGGCCGCCTCCGCCGCGATGTCGGCAGTGACGTCGGCGGCAGTGACGTCGGTAGTGACGTCGGTAGTGACATCTGAGGCGAGCTCGGCGGCGGCATCGGAAGCGACGTCGGCGGTGATCCGGCCGTCGGCCAGCCGAATCGTACGGGTGGTGCAGGACCGCGCGAGGGCGAGGTCGTGGGTGACCACGACGACGGTCTGACCGTCGGCGTTGAGTTCCCTCAGCAGCCGACTGACATCCTCCCCGGCGGCCGAGTCCAGCGCACCGGTCGGTTCGTCGGCCAGCAGCAGCGGCGGCCGGTTCATCAACGCCCTTGCCACCGCGACACGTTGGCGCTCACCGCCGGACAGCCGGCCCGGAAACGCGCCGGCGTGCCGGCCGATGCCGAGCGACTCCAGCAGGTCGGCCGCGCGCCGGTGCGCGGCCCGGCGCCCCAGGCCGGCCAACCGCGCGGGCAGCACGACATTGTCCTCGACGCTCAGATCGTCCAGCAGGTTGAAGAACTGGAAGACCATGCCGATCTTCGCCCGCCGGTAGCGCGCCGAACCGGACTCGCCCAACTCGTCGACGCGCACGCCGTCCACGGTGACCGTTCCGGTGTCGGGCCGGTCCAGCCCCGCGATCAGATTGAGCAGGGTCGACTTCCCACTGCCGGACGGCCCGAGTACGGCGACGGAGTCACCGGCCCGGACGGTCATCGACGCGTCGACCAGTGCCGGCGGCCCGTCGTCGTAGGCGCGACTCACCTCGCGTAGCTCGATCACCGGTGCGGTCGTCATGGCTCGTCTCCCTCGGTCGTCCCTCGTCACAGCTGCCGCGATCGACGCTAGGAGCGGGCCCGGCCCGGCACGACGGCCGCCGGAGGTAACTCCCGTACCGCACAGGGACGATGGCGGCGGGTGTCATCCCTGCGAGGTAGTCGACAGATGTACGGCGCTGCCCGATGCGGCCGTTCGGGCTGACGCGATCCGTACCGGCGGCCGACGAGAATGAGCGGGTGACGAACGCAGCGGCGGTGGAACAGCTCCGGGACGCGGCCAGAGACCTGATACGCCCGACCGGCCCCGTGCCGTGCCTCACCCGACGCAACCGGCTCTTCGACCTCGGGCTGACGGCGGTCGTCGGCATCGCCATGACCCACTACGTCTCGGACAATCTGAGAGGAGAGGCGACCCGTTTCACCGTCCCTTCCCCGCTCGGACAGCCCACCGGATCGGGCGACTTGATCCTCCTGCTGAGCCTGACGGTCCTCGCCTCGGCGCCCCTGGTACTCCGCCGTCGGCACCCGCTCACCGTGCTGTGGATCGTGATGGGCGCGACGGCACTGACACCGCCGTACGCCGCGCGCCTCACCTTCTACGCCTGCGTCATCGCCGCCTACAGCGCGGCCGCCTACAGCCGCCACCGGGTCCCGACGCTGGCGAGCCTGCCCCTCGCGGTGCTCCTCGTCAGCAGGGTGCGCGACGGAACGGCACCCACCGTGCCCGACCAGTACGTTCCGCTGCTGATCTCGGTCCCGCTCGTCGTCGCGGCCATCGGACTCCGTACGTGGAAACTCCGGGCCGACGAAGGCCGTACCCGGCTGTCGCGGCTGGAACGGGAGCAGGCGGCGGCGCTGCGCAGGGCCGTCGAGCACGAACGGGGCAGGATCGCACGGGAGTTGCACGACGTGGTGACCCACCACGTCAGCGTGATGGTCATCCAGACCGGCGCCGCCCGCAAAGTCATGGCGACGGCTCCCGAAGAGGCCCGCGAGGCGCTGCTCGCCGTCGAGGCGGGCGGCCGGGCGGCGATGAGCGAACTACGCCATGTCATGGGGCTGTTGACGATGGACACGGACGACGCCCCAGACCCGACGGGCGCCGGCCGCCCGGCGGATCTGGCGCCGCTGCCGGGCCTGGACCAACTGGCGGCCCTGACCGGACGGGTACGGGACACCGGCGTACCGGTCACGGTCACCGTCACCGGACAGCCGCGCCCCCTGCCGGCCGGTGTCGAACTCACCGCGTACCGCGTGGTGCAGGAGGCGCTGACCAACATGGTGAAGCACGCGGTCGGCGCGAGCGCGGCCGTGACCGTCGCCTACGGCGCCGACCACCTCCGCGTGGAGGTCACCGACACCGGCGGGACACCGGGACCGGCGGCGTCGGCGGGGGACGGCCGTGGTCTGATCGGCCTGCGTGAACGACTGGCCGTCTACGGCGGCACCCTCCGAACAGGACCGCGTCCCCTCGGCGGTTACCGCGTGCAGGCACTGATCCCCGTGGAGACACCATGAACGAGTCGCCGCGCGTCGTGGTCGCCGACGACCAGGCGCTGGTCCGTACCGGCTTCAGGATGATCCTGAAGGCCGACGGCATCGACGTGGTCGCGGAGGCGGTCAACGGCCTGGAAGCCGTGGAAGCGGTACGGCGTACCCGGCCCGACGTGGTCCTGATGGACATCCGGATGCCGGAGCTGGACGGCCTGGAGGCCGCCCGGCGCATTCTCGACGCGACAGGGGCGGCCGGGGCCGTGCAACCGCGCGTGGTCATGCTGACGACGTTCGATCTCGACCACTACGTCTACGCGGCGCTCTCCGCCGGGGCCAGCGGCTTCCTGCTCAAGGACGTCACCCCCGAACACCTCGTCGCCGCCGTCCACACGGTCCGCACCGGCGACGCGCTGCTGGCGCCGACGATCACCCGCCGCCTCGTCGAACGCTTCGCCCGCCGCGACGCCGACACGGTCACGCTCCACCGCGACCTGGCAGCCCTGACTCCACGCGAACTCGAAGTCCTGCGCCTGCTGGCCGGGGGCCTGAGCAACGCCGAACTCGCCGCCCGCCTCCACCTGTCCGAGGCGACCGTCAAGACCCACGTCTCCCGGATCCTCGCCAAACTCACCCTCCGTGATCGCGCCCAGGCGGTGGTCGTCGCCTACGAGACGGGCCTGATCAGCCCCGGCGCCCACCGGACCGGGCCGAGTCCCGCCGATCGATGACAGATGCCCGATGACAAATCCAGATGAAGGGACCTGCGGGTGTCGGCTACTGTCGTCCAAGTCCGGCCGACAGGACGCACATTGACCGGACGGCCTGAACGGCCCGGACTCCCAACTTCACACGCGACACCCCCGGTGCGTAGGCCGCGGCTACTTCTTATGGTGAATCACGCCGCACACCGTTCTGATCTCGGGGGCACCAGCATCGGGGCGCCCGGTGCGCAGGCGACGGATACTTCTTTCTGCAAAAAAGGGGACCCGGGTTCGAATCCCGGCGGTCCGGCTCCGGCCGGGCTGTGGTGCAGCGGCCCAGCATCCATGTCTCCGTCGCCGACTCTGATCTCGGGCGCTCCGATGCGGTGATGTCTTGGACTCACCGGGCGTGGACTCAGCCGGCGCAGGCCGCGGCGATCGACAGGCTGTTCTCGTACAGGTGGTGGCGGGTGATCCGGCCGTCCTCGACCGTGAGACGCAGCGCGAACGGGCCCTCGAAGGACTTCCCTGTGGCGCGTACGGTCCCCGACAGCTGCCCCGTCAGGACGGCGTCGGTGCCGTCGACCAGGAAGGCGTCGACGGAGGCGCGCGCGTCCTCGGGCACGGTGTACTCCATCAACTCCGTGAACTGGGCGGCACATTCGGCGCCGGTGGACCTCGGGCGGATCCACGGCACGGTGGGGTTCTCGGCGAGCTGCCAGTCGACCTCGTCGGCGAAGATCTCGATCAGCCGGTCGGTGTCCCCGGCCACCCGCGCGGTGAGGAACTGCTGCACGACGGCCCGTGTGGCTTCCGTGGTCGAACTCGCCGTGATGGAAGGGGACTTGACGGACATGGTGCGCTCCTCGCGGCTGCGGCCGGATCCCGGCGGGGGGTTCCCGTCGATGTGCTAGATCCTGGCAGGGGAGCGAAGGGTGGTCGATTACCCCGGGGGTAATGGCGAGCGGCCGGTCACCCGCTCACCGGCCCGAGCGGGACGGTGACACCAGCGCCTGGAGCGCGGACAGCGCGCCGTTCGCGACCGGTGACGGTGGGGCCGACTCCGGTGGGGCCGTGCGGAAGGCGCTCGGGGAGACGCCGTGGACGGCGCGGAAGCGGCGCGAGAAGTGGTACGCGTCGGCGAAGCCGCACTGCACGGCTATGGCCTGGCGCGGCAGATTGCTCAGCCACAGCAGCGGCTCGGCCCTCGCCAGACGGAGCCGTTCGAGCCCTTCCACCGGGCTGACGCCGAGCTGTCGCCGCCAGATACGGCACAACGTGCTCTCCGAGACTCCCGCCGCCCGCGCCGGCGCTCCAGGGCGAGCGGCCGGACGACGCCGTCGGACCAGCGGGCGCGGACCGCGCCCATCATGGCGACCAGCGATTCGGGGAGGGTGTGCGCGCCGATCGCGGGGCCGGGGCCGTCACCTCAAACACCGTCCACGCGCCCGACCTCGACCGGGACTCCGCACGCGGCGTGTTCGGGCAGATCCTCCCGTACGTCGACGGGGCCGGGATGATCCCGAACCGGATCTCGGACGACGGGGGCCGCACCGACGACCGTTCGCAACCGCCCGTCGGTGCGCTGACGGCGTATCAGGCGTACTTGGCGGGCGGGCTGTCGCCCGGGGTTCCGACCCGATCGCGGGCGACCCCGCGTCGGCGACCCCGGACCGGGCCAAACGGGAGTCCGGCCCGGACGGTTCGCCGACCCACACCATGGATCTCGCCGACCTCGGGGTGTACGCGCTGCTCGGCGGGTTGCCGGAGCCCGCGCGGGCTCCGGCCGTGGCCGCCGATCTGCGGAAGCCCGGAAGCGCTCGGCGGTGTACGGCCACTGCCGAGCGTCGCCCGGTACGGCCCCGGCTTCGCGGCGACGCACTGTTGCGGCTGTTTCTCGACGAATGGCGGGAGCACGGCCACGTCAGGGAGAACTATCCGGCCGCCGACGGGGAGAATCTGACGGGTCTTCAGAAACGTTCGGACGGGCTGATGGCCTGGGGAGGTCTGTTGGCGTATCTCGCGTTCGGTGAACCGGCCGACGCGCGTCCCGACGGCCGGCGGTTCGCCCACCCGGGGGAGCCCGCGGGGCTGTGCGACCTGCCGTTCGGTGAGGGTCCCCTCGACGCACATCTCATAGCGCCTGATCCGGTACGTACCGGATCCAACCGCGCCTGATCCGGCACGCGCCGACTCGGCACGCCGCCGATCCGGACCGCACCCCCCGCGCCCGCCCACTCCCCTCCGTACCGCCCGAAAGGGGTGGCTCACCATGCCCGAAACCGGACCGAAGCGCACCGACATGAACCGCAGATCCTTCGCCCTGGGCGTCGCCGGTGTCTCGGCGACCGCCGTGTTCGGCCCCGGGGGGCCGGGATCCACGGCACACGCGGCCGACCGACGGTCCACACCCGGTCGGCGTGGCTCCTTCTTCGACGAGCGGACCCTGTGGGACTCCGTCGAGGGCCCGCTGGTGAACTACCACGTCCACGCCCTCGCCGTGCTGCCCGACGACACCATCCTGGCCGTGACCGAAGGCCGCCACGAGGTGTGCGACGCCGGGCCGCGCGATCTGCTGCTGCGCCGCAGCGCCGACGGCGGCGAGACCTGGGAGGCGAGCCGCCCCCTGGTGACTTCCGTCGGCGGGGAGTCCTGGGGCAACCCGGCGCTGGTCGTGGACCGGGAGACGCGCGAGGTCTTCCTCTTCTTCATGCTGTCCCTCCGACTGCCGCAGAACACGTCCTGTTCCGGAGACACCGGCGACCTGTACGTGATCTCCAGCCGGGACAGCGGCCGTACCTGGGGCGAAGTGCGGAACCTGGCGGGCCTGTTCGACGGGTTCCCCTACAACTGGGCGCTGCACGGCCCCGGCCCCGGCCATGGGATCCAGCTCAAGTCCGGCCGCCTGCTGCTGAATTGCTCGCACCGTGGGGTGAGCGTCGGCAACACCGTGGCCGAGCGGTACTACGGTGTCGCGCCCATCTACAGCGACGACAACGGCGCCACCTGGCAGGCGACCGGCGAAGTACCCGTACAGGTCAAGTACCCCATGAACGAAGCACGGATGGTGCAGCGGTCGGACGGCACCGTGCTCGTGAACGGCCGTGCCGCGGCGGGCGGCGAAGGACAGCGCATCGTCTCCGTCAGCTCGGACGACGGACTGACGTGGTCCCGGCCCGCGTTCGACGGCGGCACCGGCTCCTTCAACGCGGTGGACGCCGGCCTGCTCCGCTACACCGGCGGACCCGGCAGCCGCGACACCGACCGGATGCTGTTCAGCCGCCCCGACTCGCCGGTCAGATACAACATGACGGTGTCGGTCAGTTACGACGAGGGCACCTCGTACCGATACCGGCGGGTCATCAACGAACGCCGCTCCTTCTACTCGGATCTCGCCCGGCTCTCCGACGGCACCATCGTGCTTCTCTACGGCTGCGACGGTGACCTCGCGAGCGCCCCGCGCCGCGTGAACGTCTGCCGCTTCTCGCTCGACTGGCTGACCCGGGGCCGCGACAGCCTGCGTCGCGGCCCTCGCCACCGGGAGACGGTGGTCGCCCTGGCCGACGCGGACCGCAGGGTGACGGGCGGCGTCCTGGCCACCCGCGCCGATCC
This sequence comes from Streptomyces sp. NPDC057307, assembly GCF_042667665.1. NCBI lineage: Bacteria > Bacillati > Actinomycetota > Actinomycetes > Kitasatosporales > Streptomycetaceae > Streptomyces > Streptomyces sp. NPDC057307. Next base: position 11,689 of record NZ_JBHUZM010000062.1, read on the forward strand.
GCTCGCGCGCCGTGGTGAGCGGGTTGTCCTCACCCCTGAACAGGTGGGCGGCTCGGCCGAGTTCACCTTCCGGGTGCCACGCACCGGCGAGTACGAGCTGCTGCTGCGCCACCACCGCTCGGCGGACGGCGCGCTGGCCACGGTCACCCTGACCGGCACCAAGCTGCCCGTCTGCGCGATCGACACCACGACGCAGTCGGCGGACGGCTACGACCTCGCCCGTATCGGCACCACCCGGCTGCGCGCCGGCCGGCACACCCTGCGGTGCGCGGTGACGGGCACCGGCAGGGGCGGCGGGACGTCGCTCGGTCTCGACTCGCTCAGTCTGATCGAGGCGCCGGGCTCCGCCGACGTACGCGAGGAGGTGGTCGTGGACAACGACCGGCTGGGCTTCGCCGTGGTCACCGGCAACTGGCCGACGGCCACGGCTGACCCCGGCCACTGGGCGGGCAACTACCGTACGGCGCCTGCCGGTTCAGGCGAGCGGTTGGTGCGCTGGCGTCCGGCGGTGCCTCGGGACGGCACGTACGAGATCCAGACGTCCTACCCGCCGGGCGCCGACCGTGCGGGCAACGCCCCGTACACCGTGGCCCACGCGGCGGGCACCGACACCGTGCGGATCGACCAACGGGTGGCGGGGGCCACGGAGCCGCGCGGCGGCTCGTGGGTCACGCTCGGCACCTACCGGCTGCGGGCCGGTCTCACCACGTCGGTCGAGCTGAGCAACGACGCCGACGGAACGGTGGCCGCCGACGCGATCCGACTGCTTGGCCCGCGCACCTGACGCCGACCCCCGGCCCCGGCCCTCGGCCCCGAGCCCGGCCTCGTTCGAAGCGGATCGGGCCAGGGGGCCGGGGTCGGGGGGCCGAGGCGCCGTTACGCCGACACCTCCGCCTTCGCCGCCGCGAGGAGCGCGTCGGAGAGCGGGTCGCCGTTGACCGCGCGGGCCAGGATCAGCGCTCCCACCATCGTGCTGAGACGGGCGAGCCCGTCATCGTCGTCGCCGGCCATCCGCTCCGCGAACTCCCGTACCCCTTCGGCGTACGTGTGCCGCGCCGCACTGCCCGCGGCGCCGCGCGCCATGTCGACGGCCAGACCCGCCGTGGGGCAGCCACCGGCCATGTCGTCGCGGTGCCTGGGGGAGAGGTAGTCGTCGACGAACGCGCGCCGCGCGGCCTCCGGATCACCTTCGTCGGCCCCCGGCCGGGCGACGAGCGGATCCTCGACGCCGTCGAACGCGCAGGCGGTGGCCTCGTCCACGAGGGCTTCCTTGGAGTCGAAGTGCTTGTAGAAGCCGCCGTGGGTGAGCCCGGCCGCCTTCATCAGGTCGGCGACGCTGACACCGGCGGTGCCCTGCTCGCGGAAGAGACGGGAGGCGGTGTCGACGATCCGACGGCGGTTCTCCTGCGCCTGTTCCTTCGATACGCGGCCCATCGGCCACCTCCCTGAATATATGTTCGACGACATCTATCTTACGCCTCAACCCTTCCGCATTTAGATGTTGAGTGTAATCTAAATGTCGTGGCGGCGGCCTGAAGAGGCCGTACGCCCCCGATGAAGGGATCAGGACCATGGAACTGAACAACGCCGTAGCGGTCGTCACCGGCGCCAACCGAGGGCTCGGCCGCCGTATCGCCGAACAGCTGCTGGAGCGCGGCGCCAAGGTGTACGCGGGCGCCCGCCGCCCCGAGACGGTCGATCTGCCCGGCGCCGTACCGCTGCGCCTCGACATCACCGATCCGGACTCCGTCCGTGCCGCCGCGGCCGCCGCGCCCGACGCCACGCTCCTGATCAACAACGCGGGCATCTCCACCCACACGCCGCTCGTGTCCGGCGGACTCGACCGGATCCGCCTGGAGTTGGAGACCCACTTCTTCGGGACGCTTCAGGTGACCCGAGCTTTCGCGCCCGTCATCGAGGGCAACGGCGGCGGCTCGATCCTGAACGTCCTCTCCGTGCTGTCGTGGATCCACCCGGCCGGATACGGCGCCTACAGCGCGGGCAAGGCCGCCGCCTGGTCCCTGACGGACTCGATCCGCGAGGAGCTGGCACCGCGCGGCATCCAGGTCTCCGCCCTGCACGTGGGCTACATGGACACCGACATGGCCGAGTACGTCGACCCGGAGCAGAAGACCGACCCGGCGTCCGTCGCCGCACAGGCCCTGGACGGGCTGGAGAAGGGCACCCCGGAGATCCTGGCCGACGATCTGACGCGCCAGGTCAAGCGGGGGCTGGGCGTGCTGACCGCCTGATCCGGGCCGGGTTCGGGACCGGTCCGGGGTCGGGGCCGCCGGCCGCCGCCGGGGGACGGGTGACCGGATCAGGCGTCCAGCGGTTCGGCGTACCGCCGGAACTCCGTCCGGTCCTGATGCATCCCCCAGAGCGCGTCGGCGAGCACGGCCGGGTCCTTGCGGGGATGGCCGGGGGTGATCGCGCCGGGAATGATGAGCTGCGCCGCGTGGATCCGTTCACCGGCGAGGGCGTCGTGCAGCATGTGCGCGTAGGCGCTCTCCGCGGCGAAGGCGATCGAGGTGCCGGCACGCTCGGGGTGCGGCTGGACGGCGGTGCCGCCGTTGATGAACAGCAGGGTGCCGCGCCCCAGGGAGCGCATGCCGGGCAGAACCTGGCGGACGGCTGTCATCGGTCCGACGACGGAGAACGCCAGCGGACCCTCGATGTCGGCCGGAGAGGTCTCCAGGACCGGCTTCATGAAGTCCCTGTGGGGAATGGGGCTGTACTGCAGGACCTCGACCGGGCCGAGGTCGGAGGCGGCCGCCTCCAGGGCGGCGGCGAGAGCGGCCGGGTCGGTCACGTCGGCGGCGAATCCGCGCGCGTTCACGCCCGCACTACCGAGGTCGGTGGCGAGGGCGTCGACGTGTTTCTTGGTGCGGGACAGGAGGGCGACGTCGAAGCCTTCGCGTCCGAAGCGGCGCGCCACGGCGCTGCCCAGACCTGTGCCTGCTCCGACGATGGCGATGGTGGTCATGGGAAGTCCTTCGCTACGGCTACGGCTACGGCTACGGATTCGGTCTGGCTTCGGCTACGAGTTCGGCTTCGTCGCCACGTCGCCACGTCGCCACGTCGCTTCGGCTCAACGGGGCACGAGCTTGAGGGTGGCGGCCCGGGCGTCGTCGGCGACCATGGGGCCGACGTAGGTCTCGCCGTAGCTGCCGTACTTGCTGCGGTAGGCGGCGTCGACCCGGTCGTTGAGGACGGGGTCGTTCTCCTCGACGAAGGTGACGTCCTTGTCCACGCCGCCGGAGCTGATGTGGCCCGCGTGCCGCTTCGTGGCGTGCCGGTACCAGGCGCCGGTAGGGCCGTGAAAGGCCCGTACGTGCAGGTCGTCGCCCTCGCGGACCACCCAGATGGTCGTCGGCTCGCGCGGCGTGTCGTCGGTGCCCAGTGGGGCGATCTCCAACTCGGCGGCGTGCTCGATCTTGCTCAGCTCGTCCTTGGTCCAGGTGGCCATGGCTGGTCTCCTTGCCGGCGGTGTCGGTGCGCCTGTCGTTGTGCCCGTATGTCCGCGTACCCGTATGTCCGCGTACTCCCTTCCACACTGGCGACCATGACGCGCGACGCGCACCTCAACGGACGGCGGTGGCTCCGCGGGCGCCGCCGGGCCGAACGCGGCCCCGTACCGTCGTGCTGCCCGCCGACCGGTGTGCGCAGCCCCTGGGTCCGGCTACTCCATACGGATGAACCCGCGGATGGCGCCAACCGCCAACCGCCAACCGCCGGCCACCGGACGACGGCCCCGGTGACCCCTCCCGCTCGCAGCGCTAGAGACGCGGCCACGGCCTGCCGGCGAGCCGTTCGATGTCGGTGTTGAAGCGCTTCAGATATGCGGCGAACGCGGCGATGTCCTCTTCCGACCACTCGGACATGACCCGGTCCAGGGACTGGACGATGCCTTCCCGCTCCTCGTCGAGCACGCGTGCGCCCTCGTCCGTGATGCGGAACTTGCGCGCCATGCCGCCCTCGGGATCCGGGATGCGCTTCACGAGCCCCGCGCGCATGGCCGCGGCCGTCTGCCGGTTGAGGGTGGAGGCGTCGAGCCCGAAGGCGTCGCTCAGTTCGCCGATCGACATCGGTCCCTGCAGGCGGATACGGCTGAGCAGGATGTAGGCGCTGCGCTCCAGTACGCCGTCCTTCCGGCGTCCGCCTTTCTGATTCAAGAACGTGTGGCGGCTGAGCAGCATCTGCTCGTACTCGATCTCGTGCGTGGCCCCGACCATGCCTGTGTCGCCTCCTGCTCTCTCGCGCCGGGCCATTCTCGCACCACGTCGGAACGGCCCGGACTTCATTCTCTCACGTGTATGCATCCTGCATGTAAGGTGCTCGATACATACGATATGTATGATGCACAAGTTCGTTTCGTGTTGGACAGCCCTAGGAGTCCCCTTTCATGGACGCCCCACAGCCCACCTCCCGCTCGGGCGGTGTGGTCGCGACGCTGGCGCTCGCCGGCACGACGGCCGCGATCATGCAGACGCTGGTCACCCCACTGCTCGCCGATCTGCCCAAGATCCTCAACACCTCGGCGTCGAACGCCACTTGGGTGATCACGACGACCCTCCTGGTGGCGGCCGTCTGTGTGCCGGTCGTCGGCCGCCTGGGCGACCTGCTCGGGAAGCGCCGGATGCTTCTCGTCTGTTCGGTGCCGCTGATCGTGGGCTCCGTGGTGTGCGCCCTCTCGTCCTCGGTCCTCCCGATGATCATCGGACGCGGCCTCCAGGGCATGGGTATGGGCATGGTCCCGCTGGGCATCGCCCTGCTGCGTGACGTCGTTCCCACCGAGAAGCTCAGCTCGTCCATCGCGCTGGTGAGCGCCTCCATGGGCATCGGCGGCGGCCTCGGCCTGCCGATCGCGGCGGCGGTCGCCCAGTACGCGAACTGGCGCGTCCTCTTCTGGGGTTCCGCCGTACTCGCCACGGTCATCGCGGTGCTGATCTGGTTCCTGATCCCGACCGTGCCGGCCGGTGCCAAGGGACAGCGGTTCGACTGGGCCGGCGCGATCGGCCTCGGGGCCGGTCTGGTCAGTCTGCTGCTCGCGATCTCCAAGGGCGCGGACTGGGGCTGGGGTTCGGGCACCACGCTCGGTCTGTTCGTCGCCGCCGTCGTGTTCCTGGTGGGCTGGGGCGCCTGGGAACTCCGTACGAAGGACCCGCTGGTCGACCTCCGTACCACGGCCCGTCCTCGCGTCCTGCTGACGAACATCGCGTCGATCTTCGTCGGATTCGCGATGTACGCCAGCATGCTGGTGATACCGCAGTTGCTCCAGTACCCGGAGGCCACCGGCTACGGCCTGGGACAGTCGATGCTCGCGGCCGGCCTGTGGATGGCCCCCGGCGGGATCATGATGATGATCGTCTCCCCGCTCGGCGGCAAGCTGACCAACGCGTACGGCCCGAAGCTCACACTCCTCGGCGGAGTCCTGGTCATCGCGGCGGGCTACGGGCTGTCGCTCGCGCTGATGGGATCCGCCTGGGGAATCATGCTGGCCATCATGGTGATCAACAGTGGTGTGGGCCTCGCGTACGGCTCGATGCCCGCGCTCATCATGAGTTCCGTCCCGCTCTCCGAGACCGCCGCCGCCAACAGCTTCAACGCGCTCATGCGCTCCCTCGGTACGTCGATCGGCGCCGCGGTGGTCGGCCTGGTCCTCTCCCAGATGACGACCGACATCGGTGGCTTCAGCATCACCTCCGAGAGCGGTTTCCGCACCGGCCTGATCATCGGCTGCGGTATCGCGCTGATCTCCGCCGCGATCGCCGCGGTCATCCCGGCCGTGCGCACCGTCACGGGCGGCCTGGAGAAGACGCACACGAGCGCCGAGCCCGAGAAGTCGGCGGTACAGGCCTGAACGGTGTGAACGCCTCGGGCGCGTACGGCCGTTGGGACGGACGTGGCCGAGGCCCCTTCACCCGGTGGTGTCCGCGGTGTGTGCGAGGTCGGACACGTGCGCCGCGCCGCGGGCCCGCCGGAGCCGGCACCCGACCGGAAGGACGAGAGATGCACCGCGTACTCCTCACGGGCGGCCCCACCCTCGTGCGCGACGCCTACGCCCACATCATCGGGGCGTCCGCCGTCCTCACCCTTCAGGGCCAGACCGCCACCCTCCCCGACGCCCTGGCCCAACTGCCCGCCGTCCGGCCGGATCTCCTCCTCATCGACGCCGGGGCACTGCCCAACAGCCCCACGGCCGCGACTCGGTTGACACTGCGTCAGGCTGCCGCCGGCACGAGGCTCGCCGTCATCGGTTCCGTCCCGCCCCCGGACATCGCCTTCTTCGTACGCGCCGGAGTCACGGGCATCCTCGGCCGGGACATCGACGTACCGCACTTCGTGGCGGCCCTCGACCTGGTGAGCGGGGGAGGACTGGTCATCTCCTCACTCGACGCACTTCTGGCAGCCCACAACACCCGCGCCGTCGCGCCGCCTTCGGCGCTGGAACACCTCTCCGACCGGGAACGCCAGGTCCTCGCCCTCGTCGCGAGTCAGCGCGACAACGACGCGCTCGCCCAACTGCTCGGACTGAGCCCGCTCACCGTGAAGACCCACGTCAACCGGATCCTGCGCAAACTCGGCGCCACCAGCCGCGCGCACCTCGTCGCCATCGCCTACGAGAGCGGCCTCATCACTCCCGGAACTCCCGGAACTCCTGGGACGCCGCTCCCGCTGTCCTGACCCGCCGGCACCGGGCTACGGAGCCGGGTGGGAACCGCCGGGCCGCGGCCGGCGAGCGACGGGCAGGGCCGGTACGTCACGGCCGGAGCACCGCCTTCACGATGCCGTCGGCGCGACGGTCGAATGCGTCGTACAGACCCGGCGCGTCGGCCAGCGAACCGTGATGGGTCACGACCTTCTCGGGGTGCGCCCTGCCGTCCAGCACCAGATCCCGCAACAGGCGGGTGTAGCGGCGGTCGTGGGTGCGGCCGAAGCCGACATGGACGCCCTTGTCGAACAGCGTGGCCCACGGCACCTGGAGCGATCCGTCACGATGACCCCCGGCCGCCGGGTCGAGGTCCTTGGCGGCGAAGACCCCCGCGATACCGAGCGATCCGGCGGGGTTCACCAGCCGGGCGAGATCGTCGATGACCTGGCGCGGATTCTCCCGCCCCGGTTCGGAGCGGTCGCGGGCCTGGAATCCGACCGCGTCGATGCCGCAGTCCACCCCGTCCGCGCCCTCCTCCCCGGGCGGCAGCCCGCGCTCACGCCGGTGGTCGCGGATCCGCCCGACCGGGTCGCCGTCGGTGAAGTCCACCGGTACGGCGCCGAACTCGGCGGCCACGGCCAGCCGTTCGGCGACGTGGTCCACCACGTAGACCTGGCCGGCGCCACGGATGACGGCCGAGTGGGCGGCGAGCAGCCCGATCGCCCCGGCGCCGAACACGGCGACGGTGTCGCCAGGCCGCACGCGGGCGAGTTCGGTGGCGTGCCAGCCGGTGACGAACGCGTCCGCCAGCAGCACGAACGCGTCCTCGTACCGGTCGCCGGGCTCGCCGGGCAGCGGCACGCAGTTGGCGTCCGCGTACGGCACGCGCAGCAACTCGGCCTGGGCGCCCCGGAACGGGCCCATGCCGGCGTAACCGTACGCGGCGCCGAAAGCGCCGGGTCTGATCCGGCTGCACGCGGCGGTCCGCCCACGGGCGCAGTTGGGGCAGACCCCGCAGAACAGATGCGTGGGCATCACGACCCGGTCACCGGCCGCCACCGCCGTGACGGCGGCGCCGGTCCGCTCCACGACGCCCAGCGGCTCGTGGCCCAGGACGAGGCCGGGCTCCGCGCCCGTGCGGCCGTCGTACATGTGCAGGTCGGTGCCGCACAGGGCGCTGGAGGTGATGCGTACCAGCGCGTCCGTCGGCTCCTGAAGGGCCGCGTCCTCGACCTCGTGCACGGACACACGGCGGGTGCCGTCGTAGACCACGGCTCTCATGGGGCGCCTCCTGTTGTCGCTGTGGTGGGGGTGGACCGGTCCGGGCGCGGGGAAACGGCCACGCACGCCAGTGCCGCCGACGCCCAGAGCAGTGGTACGGCCATCGCCCAGGGCGCGGACGCCGCGTACACGAGCGCGGCCACGGCCGCGCCCGCGGTGAGTGCGACAAGCCGTGCCAGGGAACCCAGGTCCGCCCGGCGTTCGCCCGCCGGTCCGACCGCGCGCACGACCAACTGGGTGAGGGTGCCGGTGAAGTAGGTCCCCGGCCCGCCCGCCGCGCCCGTCCGGGCCAGCGCGGCGGACTGCGTCCCCATGGCGACGGCGACCGCGACGAGCACGACATCGAGCCACGGCTGTGCGGGCGCCCCGTCGGCCGCGCCCCAGACGACGGCGACGGCGGCCAGGAGTACGACCTCGAAGGCGAGCCAGCGCACGACCGTGCGGGGCCAGTGCCTCTCCAACTCCTCCGGTCGCCGCCGGCTGAAGGGCGCCACGGCCGCGACTCCCGCCACATAACCCCCGAGGGCCAGCAGCGGCGCGGCCGGCCCGCCCTCGTCCCCGGTCCCCGTCAGCGAGAGCCCCAGCAACACGAGATTGCCGGTCATCACACCGGCGAAGACCCGGCCCAGCGCGATGAACGCCAGCACATCCACCGCGCCCGAGGCCCCGGCGAACAGGATCAGCGCACCCCACTGGGCGCGCCCCGGACCCACCGGCTCGGTCGTCGACACCCCGTCACCGCCTCCGCGTCCGCTGCCCGAAGAGGCCACCAATACGGCGCCGGGGCCCGCCCCGCACCACGCCGAGCCGATCCCGCCGACCGGCTCACCCGTCCGGCGCACTTCTTGACGCGGTGGCGGTCGGACAGGTCCTAGTCCTCCGGTTTGGCCTCTTCCGCGTTCCGCCAGACCGTGAGGTCGAAGGTGACGTACGTCGAGCCTTCGGCGCCGCCCTTGCCCTGGTACGTCGCGACCGCGATATGGCCCGCGTCGCTGAGCACGCAGAACTCCGACCCGTCACTGAGCTGGTCGAGAGTGATCCTCTCGGTGAAGCGGGTCTCCGCGCGGCAGGTCTCCAGGGAGCCCTTCTGCGCGTTGTTCAGCAGGATGAACTTGCCGTTGTCGGTTCCGATGTAGTTGTCCTCCCCGAACAGGCTGTCCACGTAGTAGTACAAGTCCCCGCCGCCGTAGGAGACGTCCCCCTCCGCCGGCCGTGGGGGATTGTCGGCGAGCATGACCTGATAGCTCTCCGTCACGTCGATGCCCTTGTACGAGGCCGACTTGGGGTCGGGCCGCTTCTTGCCCGCGTCCGTGCCCGGCGTCTCGCCGTTGTCCGAGCCGCCCCCCGCGCCGCTGGCGCTGCTGCTGCCACTGGGCGACTTGGACTCGTCGTCCTTCCCGGAGCCGTCCGGCAACAGGGAGCCGATGACCCCCAGGACGACGATCGCGCCCACGACCGACGCGGCGACGATCAGCCCGGTCCGCTGCTTCCGCCTGGGCGGCTGCGGGGGCACATAGGGAGCGTGGACGACGGGCGGCGGGGTGTGGTAGCCGGGCGGCGGTGTGGGCTGCATCGGGTAGCCGGGCGGCGGGGTGTGGTGGCCCTGCGTGGGGTGTGCCGGGTAGCCGGGCGGCGGCGGTACCGGGCCGGGAGCGCCCGGCCCGTTGTGCGTCGGCGCGGCGGGCGTGGCGAAACCGGTCGGCGCGTACGGGTTCACCGTGCCCGGCGCCGGCGGCTGCGGCGAGAACTGGGTCGGCGTCGGCGCCACGCTCGGCTGCGGCGGCGGGGTCTTCGCCGGCTCGGGCAACTTCAGCCGCTCGGTGATCGATCCGGCGACCGCCTGCGGCAGCCAGTCCTCGCCCTGGCGCAGCGCGACGGGCGAGATCTCGTGACACAGCTCGATGATCTCCGTCAGGCTGGGCCGCCCGGCCGGGTCGCGCGTCAGACAGCGGGTCACCAGGGGCAGCAGCTCCGCCGGCACGCGGCTGAGGTCGGGGTCCTCGTGCACGATCCGGTAGAGCACCGCGTGCGACGACCCCTCGCCGTAAGCCGGTGAACCGATCGCCGCGAACGCCGCGATCTGGCCGAGGGCGAAGATGTCGGTGGCCGGGGAGACCGTACCGGCCGACGCCTGTTCGGGCGCCATGAACGCCGGGGTGCCGACGCTGACGCCGGTACCGGTGAGGGCGGTGGTGTCGGCGGCGCGGGCGATACCGAAGTCGATCACGCGGGGGCCGTCGGAGGCCAGAAGCACGTTGGCGGGCTTCAGGTCACGGTGCACGATGCCCGCGCCGTGGATGACATGGAGGGCCTCGGCGACCCCGACGGACAGCAGCAGCACGCTCCGCAGCGGCAGCGCGCCGTGCTGGGCCACCGCGTGCGCGAGAGAGGGGCCCGGCACGTACGCCGTGGCGAGCCAGGGCTGCGAGCCCTCGGTGTCGGAGTCGATGACCGGCGCGGTGTACAGACCCTGCACCCGCTGCGCGGCCTGGACCTCCCGCTGGAAGCGCCGCCGGAATTCGGGGTCCTCGCTGAACTCGGGCCGGATCACCTTGAGCGCGATGGGCCGGCCGCCCGGCGTGTACGTCAGGTACACCTTGCCCATGCCGCCGGTGCCGAGCACGGCCGCGAGGCGATAACCGCCGACAACGGCCGGGTCGCCTTCCCCGAGCGGTTTGAAAAGGTTGGCGGAAGGTGTGCTGGTCATGGTGGATCATCCCCTGTTAACGGCAGTTGAGCGCCTGCCGAAGCCCCGAAGTCAACCGGGAGCGTATCGACTTTCTTTCCGAGTCCTCACCGCGCGGCGCAACAACCCTGCAACAACCTCGCTGCGGGCCCCTCGGACGGCGTGGGTGAAGGCGTACGGGCCTTGTGGGCGTACGGCGTACGGGCGTACGGGTTCGAGCGCGGGGTCCCACGCGGCGTACCCCCTGCGCCCCTTCACCCTTCCGCCCGGCGGCCGCGCGCATTGCCAGGATCCTTCGCTTCGCTTACCTTTGCATCGTGCATCCAGGTGTAAGGCTCGTTACGCGCATTCACGTCGACCTTCTGCGGTCGGCCAGCGCGCTCTGTCTTTAGTGCCACCTGACGCGTAGTCGCCTTTCCTCGCGCTCACGCGGATTCGCCTGATCTCGCTCTCCGTAGCGTATCGATCACGGCCACGTTCTCGCCTTTCCCGTTCCCCTTTCCCGCCGTTCTCCGACGCACGGTGCCTCGTCGTGGGTTGTCGCCGTCCGAAGGCTTACGACGACTTCCGGCGGCTTACGACGCCATGCGGCGCCGAGGGCTGCCCGCGAGCCGTGACCCTCCCCCTTCTTCAGAAAGGCCTGACCGTCCATGGGCTATCGAGCCGCCGACGACCGCTACGAGAAACTGCCGTACCGCCGCGCCGGTAACAGCGGTCTCGTCCTGCCCGCTCTCTCCTTCGGCCTGTGGCAGAAGTTCGGTGACGACTATCCGTTCGACACCCAACGGGACATCGTTCTGCACGCGTTCGACCTCGGCATAACCCATTTCGATATCGCCAACCGTTACGGCCCGCCCGCCCGCGCGGCGGAGAAGTTCTTCGGACGGGTCGTCAGGAGCGATCTGGCGCCGTACCGCGACGAGATCCTCATCTCGACCAAGGCCGGCAACCCCGTTGGGGACAGCCCCTATCTCAAGGGCGGCTCGCGCAAGTCACTCCTGGCGTCGCTCGACCACAGCCTGCGCGACCTCGGCGTCAGCTACGTCGATGTCTTCTACTCGCACCGCCCGGATCCCACGACTCCGCTGGAGGAGACCGTAGGAGCCCTGGTCGGCGCGGTCGAGCAGGGCAAGGCGCTCTACATCGGCATCTCGAACTACCCCAGTGAACTCGCCCACGAGGCAGCCGAGTTGCTGCGCGCCGCGAACGTACCGCTGCTCCTGCACCAGCCGCGCTACTCCATGTTCGACCGGAGCCCCGAGACCGACGGCCTGCTCAAGGTGGCGGCGGACGACGGCACCGGCGTGATCGTGTACTCACCGCTGGCACAGGGACTGCTCACCGACAAGTACCTGGACGGCACCGTGCCCGCCGACGCCCGCGCGGCGACCAGCCGCTTCCTGTCGCCCGACGACATCAGCGACAGCTACCGCGAGCGGGCCGGCGCCCTGAACGACATCGCCAGGAAGCGCGGCCAGTCGCTCGCCCAACTGGCGCTGCAGTGGGTGCTCCGCCGACCGGAGGTCACCAGCGCGCTCATCGGGGCGAGTTCGACCTGGCAGCTCGACCACAACGTCAGGGCGGCGACCGAGTTCTCGCCGCTGACCGACGAGGAGCTGGCGCTCATCGACCAGTACGCCGTCCACGGGACGGGCCTCCGTGCGCGCCGCGGCTGAGGCCGCGGCGGACGCCGGGACCGAGGCCCCGCCGGACCGCCCGAAGCCGTCGGAGAACAACTCACCGAGCAAGGCCACCCCGCTCGACAGCGAATCGGAGCACTGACATGAGCGACGAGTATCTCTGGTACATCCCCAACACCGTCGAGCCCGGCCACCGCGGTGACGACACGACCGACGGATGGGGCACGCTCGGCTTCTCCACCGAGATCGCCCGGGCCGCCGAGGAACACGGCTGGGGCGGAGCCCTCATCGGTACGGGATGGGGCCGGCCGGACACCTTCACCGTGGCCACCGCGCTCGCCGCCCGTACCACCACGTTCAAACCGCTGGTCGCGATACGGCCCGGCTACTGGCAGCCCGCGCACTTCGCGAGCGCCGCCGCCACCCTCGACCAGCTCAGCGGGGGACGCCTGTTGGTCAACATCGTCAGCGGCCTCGACAACGCCGGGGCGTACGGCGACGGCGAGAGCGACCCGGCCCGCCGGTACGACCGCACCCGGGAATTCCTCCAACTCGTGCGCCGGCTCTGGACGGAGGAGAACGTCACCTTCCGGGGCGAGTTCTTCGGGGTCGAGGACTCGACGATCAGCCCGCGCCCGTACGGCGCCGAGAACGGCCGTACCCCGAGGCTCTACTTCGGCGGCGCCTCGGCGGCGGCGGAAGCGGTCTCGGCCACCGAGGCCGACGTCCAGCTCTTCTGGGGAGAACCGCTCGACGGCGTGGCCGAGCGGATCGACCGTCTCAAGAAGCTGAGCGAATCCCTCGGCCGTACCCACGCACCGCTTGAGTTCGGCCTGCGCATCACCACGCTGGTCCGCGACACGACGGAGGAGGCATGGCACGACGCCGAGGCGAAGGTGGCCAAACTGGCCGGCGCCCGTGATTCGACGATCAACCCCCAACGGCGCCGAGCCGTCGGCCAGCAGCGGCTCTACGACCTCGCCGAGCGCGGCGAGGTCCTGGACTCCTGCCTCTACACCGCCCCCGGCCGGGTCGGCGGCGGAGGCGCCGGGACCACCTGGCTGGTCGGCTCTCCGGACGATGTGGCCGCCGCCCTGCGGAAGTACGGCGAACTCGGTATCACCCACTTTGTCCTCTCCGACACTCCGTACAAGCCCGAGGTCGCCCGCATCGGCGATCAACTTCTCGGCCGGCTCCGGGAACACGCCCCGGTGTGACGGTCGCGTCGGCGATGATGGGGGCACGTCGCCGGGGGAGCGGCGTGCCTGGGGGGCTTCGATGAACGACGGCGTTGTGGTGCGCGAGATGCTGGTGGAGACCGGCGAGGTGCGGTCTCTCGTGTGGGACGGGGACGATCTGGTGGACCCGGTGGGTGGTTGGCGCCGCTGGTCACCCGACGGGAGGGAACACCGGCGCGCGCGGCGGAGGTTCGGGGAGTGTTACGACCGGGCCGTCACGTCACCGTCCGGCCGGTGGACCGTCGTGTACGGCGAGCGGGGTACCCGCGGTCTGCTGCTCGACGGGCGGAAAGGCGTCCGTGAACTGCGCCGGGACGAGGAGCAGTTCCAGTCCTACGACTACCCGGTGGGCCTGGGGGAACTGCCCGACGGCAGGGAAGTGCTGGTGCACTGCCCCGAGCGCTACGACCTACTCCAGATCGAGGACGTCGCCACGGGTGAGTGCCTGGCCGCGGGGTCCCGGGAGGAGATGTCGAACCTGTTCCACTCGCGGCCGGCGGTCAGTCCGGGCGGTCGGTGGCTGATGTCGGCGGGCTGGGTGTGGCACCCGGCGGGTATCTGTGAGGTGTATGACCTGGACCGGGCCCTGACCGACGCCTCGGTGCTGGACGGAGACGGCCTGCTGGACCCCTTGTCGCTGAGCCATGACGAGGTGGACTCCGCCTGTTGGCTCGACGGCGACAGACTGGCCCTGGTCGCCGGTGACGTCGGCTGGGAGCACCCGGTGGACGAGGGGCTGGGGCGGCACCAACTCGGCGTGTGGTCCTGCTCCAAGGCGGCATGGCTCTACCGCCACGACGTTCCCGGGCCGCTCGGGGCGATCGTCGGGTGTGGCGAAGCGGTCCTCGCGCTGTACGAGTATCCGCGCCTGTTCGACATCCGTACCGGTGAGCTCGTCGCGCGGTGGCCGGAGCTGCCCATGTACCGGCGGCAGGGTTCGTACGGTGTGACCCATATGCCGTCGTCCGTCGCCGCCGTGCACCCGGACGGCACCCGGGTGGCGATCGCGCTCGAAAGCGGCATCGCGGTCATCCGCGTCGCGTAGGCCCGGCGCCGTCACGGGAGCAGCGGGGCGCGCAGGGCGCTCCGTCCGGCGCGCCAGGCGTCCAGCAGATGGGCCGCCAGCCGGTCCTCCACGAGCACGGTCGCCCGGACGCCGAAGGCGACATCCGGCTCCAGCCGCGGCTCGTCCGCCAGCAGTCCCGCGACGACCTCACGCCGGACGACCTGCTCATGGACGGCGTCGGCCTCCACGTGCTCGGCGTAGAAGCGCTCGGCGGCGGCACCCGCGCCCGTCCGCCGCATGGCGTGGGCCAGCCGCCGGGAGCCCGGGGAGGACGTCACCTCCACCGCGGCGAAATGACCGACGAGAGCGCCCCGCAGCGCGCGCTGCAGTCCGAGCGCGGACATGAGATTGACGACGGCCAGCGCCTGCGCGGGCGCGACGTCCACGTAGTGCCCGTAACGGATGTCCAGCTCCAGGTCGGCCATGAGATCGGCGAACAGCCGCGCGTGCAGGTCCTCGGCGCGCCCGGCGCCGTACTCGTCGTACTCGACGGCCACCATGCCCGCCTTCGCCCTGCCGTGCAGCCGGGGAAGAACCCAGGCGTGCGGGTCGCCCTCCTTGAGGTGGTAGAGCGAGCGCAGCGCCGCGTACTCACGCAACTGCTCCCGGGTGCCCTCGCGGTCCAGGAAGTGGGTCGTGCTCGTCCCGTCGTCCCCCACGGGCTCGACCAGCAGCCCCGCCAGGGCGTCGTCCGCGCCACCACCCCCGGGCACGGCCTCCCGTACGGCCCCGAGGAACCGGTCCTCCAGCACGCGGCGCACCCGCAGCAGCTCCGGGTCCCACTCGCGCCGGTCGTCGACCCCGGCGAAACCCTGGTAGTGCAGCTCGTACAGGACGTACAGGGCCAGTTGCAGATCGTCACCGAAGGGGTCCGCGCCCGCCAGGGACTCCGGCGGGAGCGACACGGCCGTCCCTTCCGCCAGCGACGTACGTACGGAGGCCGAGACCGTACCCCGTGGCTCCGGCAGCGGCGGGCTCAGCGCGCGCGATTCACGGTACGTCGTCACGCCCGGGCCCCTCCGTGCGGTCGCCGGACGGTCCGGGGCGGTCCTCGCCCCGGACCCGGCGGCGATGGCTCGTATCGCACCACGGGTAGGAACGGCTGCGGCGGCAGACACACAGGGCGACGACGAAGCGGTCAGAGACGAAGGTGTTCCCCGCCTCGTCCACCACCTCCACCGGCCCCTCGACCAGGACCGGCCCCGCACGGCTGGCAGCGACACGGCACGGGCGTCGTCGTGGGCGCTGGGACGCGTTCGACATCGTTGACCACCAACTCCCCGGACCGAGGTACCCCACCTCCCCAAGCTCCTCCTCCCCCCGGAAACCCACCACCCGAGCAGGTGACCGAGCGGCAGTCCGGGCCTTCATGAAGAAATCCTCATCCCCGCTTCATGCTGGCGATCGGCCCGCTCACCAGGATGGACCGCATGGCTTTCTCACCTCGTCTGGCGGCCCTGGCGGCCGTCGTCGCCATCCCTCTCGGCATCGCCGCGACCAGCTACGCTATGACCGACAGTCCCGACGCGCCCAAGGTGCCCCCCGGCGTACAGCTCTCCAACACGCCGAGCGGCACGCCCAGCGGCACACCGGACGACCGGCGGAGCACCGGACCTGGGTCTTCGCCCACGGGCTCGCCCACCGGTTCGCCGACGGGTCCATCCACCGCTTCGCCGGGCGGGACATCCGACGACGACGACGTCGTTCCGGGGCCGTCGGCCGGCAACGGTGACGACGATGACGACGACTTCGGTGATGACGGTTGACGTTCCGAGGATCTCCGCGCGGGTGCGGATCCTGCTGTGGCTGTTGGTGGTGATGACGGTGGCCCTGGGGGCCGTGGCCGTCACGGTGCGCTCGATCCTCCACCGGGACGTGGAACACCGCATCAGCCAGTTGCTGTCCCAGGAGACGGGCGAGTTCGCGAACTTCGTGGTCCAGGGCGTGGACCCGGACACCGGCCGGAGTTTCGGCGACTCACGCAAGCTGCTCCAGACCTTTCTGCAACGGCAGTACGCCGACCGGGACGAGGAGTTGCTGGGCCTGCCCCGCTCCTCCGCGACCCGGTCCGACATCGTCCGGCAGCGCCGCGACATCCCCGACCACATCGCCCTGTGGCGGGACGAGACGTCGCTGAAGCGGATCCTCGCGGCCGAGGGCTCCTCCGGCACCCTGCACCGTTCGCAGGGGGAGCTGCGCTGGGCCAAGGTCACCATCCGGCCGCTCGGTGACGACCCGCCCGGCGCCCTGATCGTCGCCTTCCACGCGGACCGCGAACGGGCCGTCGCCGACAAGACGTTCTGGACACTGCTGGCCCTGTCGGGCATGGCGCTGGTCCTGGCGAGCGGTATCGGCTGGGCCGTCGCCGGCCACATCCTGGCGCCCGTCCGCCTCGTACGGAAGACCGCCGCCGAGCTGACCGAGCGGGATCTCACCCGGCGTATCCCCGTCGAGGGCCGTGACGACATCGCGGCGCTCGCCGAGACGTTCAACGGCATGCTCGACCGGCTGGAGCAGGCGTTCGCCGCGCAACGGGTCTTCGTGGACGACGCGGGTCACGAACTGCGCACACCCATCACCATCGTGCGTGGGCATCTGGAGCTGATGGGCGACGATCCCGCCGACCGGGAGGAGACGATACGTCTCGTCACGGACGAACTCGACCGGATGAGCCGCATCGTCGAGGACCTGCTCCTGCTCGCCCGGGCCGAGCGGCCCGACTTCGTCCGCCCCGAACCGGTCCAGCTCGCCGAGCTGACCGCCGACGTCTTCGTCAAGGCCCGCACGCTCGGCGAGCGGGAGTGGCTGCTGGACACGGTCGCCGACCGCGAGGCACCGCTGGACCCGCAGCGGATCACCCAGGCGATGGTCCAGCTCGCCCAGAACGCCGTCCAGCACACGGTGCCGGGCCAGCGCATACGGATCGGCTCGCAGGCGCACGGCGAACGGATCGAACTGTACGTCGCCGACAACGGACCCGGCATTCCGCCGCAGGACGCCGAGGTGATCTTCGAGAGGTTCCGGCGCGGCACCGCCCGCCGGGGCGCCCGCACCAGCGGCGCCGGACTCGGACTGGCCATCGTCAAGGCGATCGCGGAAGGCCACCACGGCCGGGTCGAACTACGCCGTACCGACGGCGGCGGCGCCACCTTCGTACTCATTCTGGAGACGGGCTCATGAACCGAATTCTGATCGCCGAGGACGAGGAACGGATCGCCTCCTTCGTGGAGAAGGGGCTCCGCGCCAACGGCTTCACCACCGTCGTCGCCGACGACGGCGACTCGGCGCTGCACCACGCCGTGTCCGGCGGCTTCGACCTGGTGCTCCTCGACATCGGCCTGCCGGGGCGGGACGGATTCACCGTCCTGCGGGAGATGCGCGAGGCGCGCGTCACGCTGCCCGTCATCGTGCTGACGGCCAGGGACTCCGTACGCGACACCGTGGCCGGGCTCGAAGGCGGCGCGGACGACTGGATGACCAAGCCGTTCCGCTTCGAGGAACTGCTGGCGAGGGTACGGCTCCGGTTGCGTACGGCGGCGCGGGCGCCGGAGGTCACCATGCTGCGCAGCGGCAGCCTCAGCCTCGACCTGAGGACCCGGCGCGCACGGGCCGACGAGCGGACCGTGGATCTGACGGCCCGTGAGTTCGTGCTGCTGGAGATGTTCCTGCGCCACCCCGGCCAGGTGCTGTCGCGCGAGCAGATCCTCTCCCATGTGTGGGGCTACGACTTCGACCCCGGCTCCAACATCGTGGACGTCTATGTGCGGGCGCTGCGGCGGAAGTTGGGCGCCGAGCGGCTGGAGACGATACGGGGGATGGGCTACCGCATGCCGTGAACGCGGCCCGTGGGCCGGGGTATTCGCACTCCCCGGCCGGGCCGTCGGCACCGTCACGTACATGAAGCGGCTTTCACCCGAGGCTCATTCGGACCTCACGGCCCGCGCCCAGGCTGATCGTCGTGCCCCTTTCTCTCCGGCAGACCGGCAGCCTCGCCGCCGTCCTCTGCCTCTGCGTCCTGCTCGCCCTGCCCGGCGATCTCGTCCGCCTCGGCGGCGACGCGCGGTTCACGCTCGTCGTCTTCATCCTCGCCACCTACACCTGGATCGCCACCTCGGTGGACGACACCTATGTGGCGCTCGGCGCCGGACTCGCGCTCACCGCGACCGGGGTGATCAGCAGCGAGACGCTCTTCGCGACGCTCGGCGACGAGACGGTGTGGCTGCTGATATGCGCCTTCGTCCTGGCCGCCGCCGTCAGCAAGGCCGGGCTCGCGGGCCGTGCCGCCGCCTGGCTGGTCGGCGGGGCGGGCACCGTACGGCAGTTGGTGCATCTGACCACGGCCGGACTGGTCGTCACGGCCTTCGCCGTGCCGGCGACCTCCGGCCGCGCCGCCCTCGCCCTGCCGGTCTTCCTGGCGCTCGCCAAGGCGCTCGCGGACCGGACCCGGCTGGTGGTGATGCTGGCGCTCCTCTTCCCGACGGTGATCCTGCTCTCCGCCGTCGCCACCCTGATCGGCGCGGGCGCCCATCTCATCACCGTGGGCGTGCTGTGGGAGCAGACAGGGAAGGAACTGGGCTTCGTCACCTGGCTGGTCCTCGGGCTGCCGCTCGCCGTGGTCTCCTCCCATCTGGCCGCCGAGCTGGTGCTCCTGACGACGACCCGCCGGGCCGACCGGACGGGGCCCGTGCGGATCACCACGGCGCAGATCCAGGAACACTCCGACGCACCGGTGCAAGGGCCGCTCACCCCGCCGGAGGCACGCTGCCTCCTGCTGCTGGGAACGGTGGTCGTGCTCTGGTGCAGCGAACCGCTGCACGGCGTGTCGCCCGCGGTGGTCGCCCTCATCGGCGCCGTCGTCGCCGCCTCGCCGGCCCTCGGCACAGTGGGCCTCAAGGACGGTCTGCGGACAGTGCCCTGGCCGCTGCTCCTCTTCATGGCCGCCACCATGGCGATGGGCATCGCGCTCTCCGAATCGGGCGCGGCCGACTGGCTGGTGGGCTGGGTGCCGGGTGGCGCGTCGATGCCGCCGTGGATGTTCCTCGCCGGTGTGATCGTGATCAGTACAGCGGCGCATCTGGCGCTTCAGTCCCGCTCCGCCCGCTCGTCCGTCCTGGTCCCGCTGGTGGTCGCAGCGGCGATGGCCGCCGGTGTCAATCCGGTCGCCGCGGCGTTCGCGTCGACCGCCGCCGCCGGTTTCTGCCACACCCTCCCCGCCTCCGCCAAGCCGGTCGCGCTCTTCGCGGACCTGCCGGGCACCCCCACGTACACCCCGCGCGATCTCCTGCGGCTCTCGGCCGTGCTCGCGCCCCTCACCGCGGCCCTCGTGCTGCTCTTTGCCCTCGCCGTCTGGCCGTTGCTCGGCGTGCCCGTCCACCTGGAGACCCAGCCATGAGTTACCGCATCGTCATCGCCCCCAGCGGGTTCAAGGAGTCCCTCTCCGCGGCTCAGGTGGCCGAGTCCATCGCCGAGGGCGTCCGGCGGGTGATCCCCGACGCCGACATCGACCTGATCCCGCTGGTGGACGGGGGAGAGGGTACGGCGGAGGCGCTGGCCCTCGCGGGTGGCGGTCGACTGGTGCCGTGCACCGCGACGGGCCCGGTGGGGCTTCCGGTGAGCACGCACTTCGCCCTGCTCGGCGAGGCGGGGCCCGCCGCCGATGCCGGCTCCGGTCCCGTCACCGCCGTTGTGGAGATGGCCGCGGTCGCCGGTCTCTCCCTCGTACCGGCCGACCGGCGTGATCCGGGGAGGACCACCACGTACGGCGTGGGTGAGCTGATCCGGGCCGCGCTGGACCTGGGAGCGCGGCGGGTGCTCGTCGGCTGCGGGGACTCCGGCACGTCGGACGGCGGCGCCGGAGCGCTCCAGGCGCTGGGCGCCCGGCTGACGGACCACCACGGCCGTGAACTCCCGCCGGGCGGCGCGGCGCTCGCGGAACTGGAGCGCATCGACACCTCGGGACTCGACCCGCGCCTCGCCGGCACCGAACTGCTCGTGGCCTGCAACCCCTTCAACGTCCTGTGCGGCACGCACGGTGTGGCACGCGTGTTCGGACCGCAGAAGGGGGCGGGCCCGGCCGATGTGGAGGTGCTGTCGGCGGCCCTGGAGCGCTGGGCGGGGGTTCTCACCCGGGATCTGCCGTCCGCGATCGATCTGCGGACCGCCCCCGGCACCGGGGCCTCCGGCGGGCTCGGGGCCGGACTGGCCGCGCTGGGGGCGCGGCTCCTGCCCCGCTTCGAGGTCCTGCTCGACCGGCTCGACCTGGACGCCAGGCTGGCCCGTGCCGATCTGGTGATCACCGCCGAGGGGGCGCTCGACCACCAGACCGTACGCGGCAAGATCCCTGCCGAAGTCGCGAGCCGGGCCCACGCGGCCGGAGTGCCGGTGTTCGTGCTCGCGGGCACCATCGGGCCGGGCGCGCATCTGGTGCGGGCGATCGGCGTCGACGCGTACAGCGCGATCCTGCCCGCTCCGATGTCGCTGCCCGAAGCGATCGAGGGGAGCCGCGAGATCCTGGCCGATGCCACGGAACGCGCCCTGCGAATCCTGGAGTTGGGCACCCGGCTGGCGGTGCGGGCGGCCTGAAGGGAGGGAGGTCCACCGGAGGCTGTCACATTCCGCGGGCTGTCACATTCCGCGCGGTTGATCCGTCAGTGCGGTGTACCCGGGCCGAGTACCCGGCGACGACGACGGAGGAGTTCACCATGAACGCTCGTTTGAACGTGTTCGGCAGCGCGACCGCGACCAAGGTCCTCAACGGTTTCATCGCGGCGGGCAAGGCGGTTTCGGAGTCGGCCCTGCCTGCCGCCACGCAGGAACTGGTGAAGATCCGCGCGAGCCAGATCAACGGCTGCGGTTTCTGCACCGACATGCACACCAAGGAGGCGGCGGCAGCGGGGGAGACCTCGTCGCGCCTCCATCTGATCGCGGTCTGGCGCGAGGCGACGGTCTTCACCGACGCGGAGCGTGCCGCTCTGGAGCTGGCCGAACAGGGCACCCGTACCGCGGACGCCGCCGGGGGCGTGCCGGACGAGGTCTGGGCGAACGCGGCCAAGCACTACGACGAGGAGCAACTGGCCGTCCTGGTGTCCCTGATAGCCCTCATCAACGCCTTCAACCGGGTGAACGTCATCGTCCGGCAGCCCGCGGGCGACTACCGCCCCGGCCAGTTCGCCTAGGGCCTGTCTTCGAAGTAGCGCCGTCCGCCCGTAGGGCGGGGCCTGCGGCGGCTGGTGCGGTGCATCGCAAGGCGGAGGATCGGCCTCGTACTGGGCGTACTTGGTCGACTCCGACAACGCGGCGAGGTGCCGTGCCAGGCGTCGCAGGCCAGGCGGGACTTTGAAGACAGGGCCTAGGACCGGTCAGCCGTCGCTGCCGCCGTCCCCCGAGGTGGGGGCGGCAGTGGCGCCGACGACGCGCGCGACCGCGTCGACGACCGTGCGGCGCCGCTCGCTGCGGCTGATGGGCGCGGCCAGGGCCGAGAACTCCGGGTTCATCGTCGCCCAGGACGTCGAGAGCGCCTGGATGAACGCCAGCAACTGCACGGCGGTGAAGTGGGACGGGACCGATCCGTCGTCCTGCGCGGCCGCGATGCGGTGGACCCGGAGATCGTTGGTGTCGATCAAGGTCCGGAGGTGTGTGCCCTCGGGGCGTTCCAGCCGGTACCAGGTCGACAGCCGCAGCCGCTCGGGGGCGTCGGCGAAGTGGTCGAACATGCGGCCCGCGTAGGCCGGCAGATCGTGGGCGTCGAAGTCGACCTCGGCGAGGGACTCCTCGACGTAGTTGCTGAAGACGGCGTCGAAGAGCTGGTCCTTGTTCCCGAAGTACGTGTAGATGCGCTCCTTGCTGCTGGCGGCCCGCTCGGCGACGCGGTCCATACGGGCTCCCGCGATCCCGTACGTGGCGAACTCGTCGGTCGCCGCCTTCATGATGCGGGCTCGTGTCGCGTCCGGATTGCGGGGCATGGGCCCAGCGTACCTACCAACTAGTAGGTTGCCAACCGGGGCCGGGCGATGCACGCTGGAGTTACCTACCAACTAGTACGTAGGTAATAAGGAGCGCATCATGCAGCGCCACAACTGGCTGATCACCGGAAGCTCCCGCGGCTTCGGGTACGCACTGGCCAAGGCGGCCCTGGAGGCCGGCGACAATGTCGTCGCCACCGCCCGCCGGCCCGAGCAGCTCGCGGGGCTCGCCGACGCGTACGGCGACCGCGTTCGTACCGTCGCCCTCGACGTCACCGATCCGGACGCCGCTGGCGCCGCGGTCGCCACCGCGGTGGAGGCGTTCGGCTCGCTCGACGTGGTCGCCAACAACGCCGGCTACGCCGGCTCGGCGTCCATCGAGGACATGGACCCGGCGGACTTCCGGGCGCAGATCGAGACCAATCTCTTCGGCGTCGTCAACGTCACCCGCGCGGCGCTGCCGCACATGCGGGCCCGGCGCGCCGGCCACTTCCTCCAGTTCTCCTCGATCGGGGGACGCGTGGGCGGCACCGCGGGCATGGGCGCGTACCAGACCGCCAAGTTCGCCGTCGAAGGCTTCTCCCAGGTGCTGAACACCGAGGTCGGACCGCTCGGCATCAAGGTCACCATCGTCGAGCCGGGCGCCTTCCGCACCGACTGGGGCGGCTCGTCCATGACCCTCCACGACGCCACCCCCGACTACGAGCGGACCGTCGGGAAGATGAACGCCTACCGCCGCGAGAACGAGGGCACCGAGAAGGGCGACCCCGCCCGCGCCGCCCGCGTCCTGCTCGACATCGTCAACAACCCGGAGCCCCCGCTACGCCTCCTGCTGGGCTCCGACGCGGTCACGTACGCCGACAAGGCCTCACGGGAACGTGCCGCCGAGGCCGCGCGGTGGGCCGAGGTCAGCCGCTCGGCCGACTTCCCCACCGGGGAGACGACGGCCTGACGGCGCCCTGTGCGCGCGACGCACGGGTGCGTCGGGGCCGGCCCGCCCCGTTGGCCGACGAAGCGTTTCACCGGGCCCGGCTCGTGTCGGTGTCCTGCGGTGCGGCGCCGGTCATGAAATCGATGAGGCCGAACGGTGCGCGGTCGCCGAGGCAGAGTTCCAGGATCTCCCGTGCGTCCGCGGCGGCCGACGTGCTGCGCGGGAACAGCGCCTCCTCGTACGCGGTGAGTGCCGCTTCGATGTCGTCGGGGTGCGCGGCGATCGCGTTGCCGAGTTCGGCGCCGTCGAACATCGCCAGGTTCGCGCCGTCCCCGGACGGCGGCATCAGGTGACCGGCGTCGCCGAGGAGCGTCACCCCGGGCACGCGGTCCCAGCGGTGTCCGTCCGGGAGTGCGTGGATCATGCGGGGGACCGGAGCGGTTTCGCCGTCGGTGATCAGGGCCGTCAGCTCCGGTGCCCACCCGTCGAACTCCGCCGCCACGCGGGCGGCCGCGGCGGTGGCGTCGGTGAAGTCGATGGCGGCGATCCACTCGGCGGAGCGGTTCAGCTCGACGTACGTGTGCAGGATGTTCCCCGCCTCGCGGTGGGCGACGATCCCCTTTCCCGGGGTGAGCGCGTACATCGCGCCGTCGCCGACCGCTTCGGCCGTCGCGGGGTGCCGTTCGTCGGCGTCGTACAGGTAGGTCTCGATGAACGTCGTGCCGGTGTACTCGGGCGTGGCGTCGGAGAGCAGCGGCCGGACCTTGGACCAGGCGCCGTCCGCGCCGACGAGGAGTTCGGTGCCGACGGTGGATCCGTCCGCGAACGTCAGTTCGTGCCGGCCGTCGCCGAGTGCGGCGACACCGGTGAGCTTCTTCCCCCACCGGATCGTCCCGGCGGGCAGGGAGTCGATCAGGATGCGCCGCAGGTCCCCGCGGAGCACCTCGGGCCGTATGCCGTTGCCGTCGTCGGGTTCGTCCAGGAGTACCTTCCCGTGCTGGTCGAGCGCGCGCGAAGCCGCGCCGCCCTCGTGGATGATCGCGCGGAACTCGTCGGTGAGGCCGGCCGCTTCTAGCGCGGCCTGCCCGTCGTTCGGGTGGATGTCGAGCTGGCCGCCCTGAGTACGGGTCTCGGCCGACGGGTCCGCCTCGTAGACCGTCGCGGGGATGCCGTGGACATGGAGGACGCGTGCGAGGGCGAGGCCGCCGAGGCCCGCGCCGACGATTGCGACCGGTGTCGTCATCATGATCATGTTCCTTTCGGAGCGTGCTTGGAATGGCGTTCCATGAATCCATGTTGGAACGCCGTTCCAGCTATGTCAAGATAAGTCCATGGCGACCAGGAAGCAGCGGACCGAGCGGCGCACGGACGCGCTCTCGAAGGAGCGGATCGTCGAGGCGGCGATCGAGATCCTGGACGCCGGGGGAGAGAGCGCTCTGACCTTCCGCGCGCTCACGGCGCGCCTGGCCACCGGGGCCGGGGCGATCTACTGGCACGTCGCCAACAAGAACGAGCTGCTCGCGGCGGCCACGAACGACGTCATCACCCGGGTCATGACCGACGTGGTCGGCGGCGCGGAGCCGCGGGAGGCGATCCGTACCGTCGCCCTCGGGGTGTTCGACGCGATCGACGCGCACCCCTGGGTGGGCACCCAGCTCTCCCGTGAGCCGTGGCAGTCCGCGAACGTGCAGATCTTCGAAGGCATCGGCGGCCGGCTCAAGGCGCTCGGCGTTCCCGAGCGGGCACGGTTCGACGCCGGATTCGTGCTCGTGAACTACGTCCTCGGCGTCGCCGGGCAGAACGCCGCGAACGCCCGTCTCCTCGCGGGCGAGACGGATCGCTCGGCTTTTCTCGGGGACGTCGCCGCACAGTGGGCGCGACTCGACCCCGCGGAGTACCCGTACATGCGTGAGGTGGCGGCGCAACTGCCCGAGCACGACGACCGCGAGCAGTTCCTCGCGGGCGTCGACCTCATCCTGGCCGGCATCCGAACCGTCCGATAGGCGGCCGGCGGCCCGCTGGGGTCCGGCCCGGTCGTTGTCCCGGAGGCCCTGGTCAGGGGCGACCTGGCCGTGGCCGTGTCGGTGATCCGGGCGGGACCGGCGACGGCGCCCACGGCCGCCGGACCGGACGCCGCTGAGGCCTGACCGTGGCCGTGGCTGTGGCCGACGGGGTCGTACTGCGATGATCGCGTCATGCGCGCACTCGTTACCGAAGGCCGAAGCCGCAGGTGGGTGGTGGCCGAGGTCCCGCCACCGGACATCGGCCCCCATGAGGTCCTGGTTGAGGTGGTGGCCGCCGGTCTGAACCGTGCCGACCTGCTGATGCGCGAGGGCAGTTACGTACCCACGAGTGCCGACTGGAACGTGCCGCTGAACCGCGTGGGCTTCGAGATGGCGGGCCGGGTCCGGACGGTCGGCCCGCGCGTGCCGGGAACCGGGTCGGGTTTCGGCTCGGGTTTCGGGCCGGGGCAGCTCGTCATGGCACAGACGGGCGGCGCCTGCGCCGAGTTGGTCGCCGTCGACCACCGACTCCTCCTGCCCGTCCCCGAAGCGGTCACCGCGACAGAGGCCGCCGGCCTGCCGAGCGCACTTCTCACCGAGTACGACGCTCTGACGGAGATCGCCCGGATCCGCCCCGCCGATCGCGTCCTGATCACTGGAGCCACGAGCGGAGTCGGCCTCGTGGGTGTCCAACTCGCCCGTGCCCTCGGCGCCGGCACGGTCATCGCCACCACCCGCAGTGCGGCCAAGACCGAGCTGTTGCGATCCTTGGGCGCCGACCGCGTCATCGACACCAGCACCACCGGCCTCACCGAGGCGCTCGGCCCCGACGCCTACGACGTCTGTCTCGACCATGTCGGTGGCGTGCAGGTCGCCGATCTGATGGGCGCGGCCGCCACGTCGGCCAGGATCGTGCAGATCGGACGACTCGGCGGCGACCGTACGGAACTCGACCTGGAACTACTGGCCGCGCGCCGGCTGCGTCTCATCGGCACCACCTTCCGGGGCCGCGAAGCCGATGAACTCCACACGCTGGTCGCCCACTTGCGCACTGCCCTGCCCGGTCTGCTGAGCGACGTCAGGGCGGTCATCGACTCGGTCCGCGCCTTCACGGCGCCCGAGGACGCGGCGGAACGTCTCACCCAGCCGGGCCTGACCGGCAAGGTCGTCCTGCGGATCGCCTGAGAGCTGAGAGCCGGTGCGGGGCGTGGGCCCGTACCCGGTTCGGTTTTTCCGAACCCGGATCCGGGTGGTCACTCCATCGTGCCCATGACCTGCTGATTCGTACGGTCGAGCCATATGTCAGTGACACGGAACGACAGCGGTGCGTGACGGCCTTGGTGGCGCTGCCGCTGCTGCCGCTGCCGCTGCGGGTGCTCGGCGACGGCGCGGTGGGCACTGGTGGTGGCCTTCTCGCTGGTGAAGTTCGCGGCCCTCGCGACGACGGCCGGAACGCCACCACGAGGTCGCGCTCCTGCGCGCGGTCGGCGCGGGCACGGGCCAGGTGGTGCGGATGGTGCTGGTGCGGGGAGTGCTGCTGGCGACGGCGCGTTTCGGCGCGGGAGCGGCCGTGGCGTGCGTGGTGACGCTCCCCCTGGGGCCAACGGCCGGGGCGCCGCTGTCGGGCCTGCCGCCGACGGCTTGGGCGGCGACGGCGGTGGGCGTACTGGCACTGGTGCTGGTCTCTTCGGCGGCGCCGCTGGGGCGGCACCTGCGGAGACGCTCGGGGGTGATGGTGGGGTAGGCCGTGCCCCGCGGATCTTCGGGGGCCCCGGACATCTGGCACGGCGTCTCTTCCGGGAGGCGCTCCCTGTGGTGTCGTCATGCCCGAAACTTCTTGGCCACCGACGGTCCCGTCCCCCTACAGTCCCAAAGGCATGACGGCTCTTGAATCCTTCACCTTCGTCCGCCATGTCGACGGACTCCGCTACCAGTTCGAACACCACGGTGCGCGCCACGGCCGCCCCGCCTATCTGCGAACGGACGGGCAGGTGTCGTGTCTCTGGACGCCGGCCGACGGCTGGCACTGTGAAACCGACGGCATCGTCACCGCCCGTCCTCTCGACAGCCACGATGACGAGACCGACCCTCCCGCCACCGTCTGGCGCAGCTTCAAGAACGACCGTTCCTACTTCTACGACCTGCGCCACACTGGGGCCGAGGCACCGGACCGGCGCAGCGAACCATGAACGCCATGGTGCGGACACGGCCGCAGCACGCTGGACGCGCGCGAGGTACTGGCGCACATGGCGGCGGGACCTGACGAACGCGGCCGTCGCCCGCCGGATGGAGATCTCGCAGCGCGCCGTCGAGAAGCACGTCGCCGCGTCCTGGCCGTACTCCATCACCTCGGCCACGCGGGGCTCGGCGGATGAACGCCGTGCCCGAGCAGGCCCGTTGAGTCATGGGCGGCCGGTCCGGCGGACCAGGCCGCCGGACACCGGCGCGGTGCCGGGATCGGGGTCCCCGTCCTGGTGGCGCAGTACCCAGTCATCGAGGTCGCGCGCCGCTTCGAGCGGTGCGACGGCCAGGTAGGACCGCCACCAACTCACCCCGGCGGAGGCGTTCGCCTCGGCGGCGAGCGGGTCCGCCCGGCAGTGCTCGAATCTGGCCGCGGCCTCGTAGAACCGGTGCGCGGCCGCGAGGACTTGGGCGGCGTCGGCCGATACGGAGCCCGCCGGACGGACCGCGGAGTCGCGATCCAGTTCGTGCTCACCGATCGGCACGGCCGAGCGCGCGAGTTCGGTCAGTTCGTACGCCGCGAAAGCCATCTCCAGCCTCGCTCGCGCCATATACGTGTACGTGTCTGTATCCGTGTACGGCGATTCCGTGTCGCCTTCGGCCATGTCAGCCCGCCTTCGTGCCGCGTAGGAAATAGAGGACGGTCATGGTGACGGCGACGGTCAGGATGGTGCCGCGCAGCAGCCGGGCGGGGAGACGGCGCGCGAGGTGGGCGCCCGCGAGGCCGCCGGCCACCCCGCCGACCAGCATGGTCGTCAGCTCGAGCGGAGTGCGCAGCGCGTCCGAGGCGACGAGGAACAGCGAGGTCGCGCTGAGATTGACGGCCGAGACCTGGGCGATCCGCATCGGGTTGCTCGCCGCGGTGTCGAGACCGAGGCCGATGCTCCACACCGCCAGCAGCATGATGCCTATGGCACCGCCGAAGTATCCGCCGTACACGGCGAGAACGAACTGCGCGACCAGGACGGCCCGTGCGCTCATGCCGACCTCGCCCGAGCGGCCCGCCGCCGCGCTCAGCGCACGGGAGACGCGACGGCCGAAAGCCAGGACCAGCGTGGCGAAGGCGAGCAGCCACGGCACCGCGGCGCCGAACGACGCGCTCGGCAGGGCAAGCAGCAGGCCGGCACCGAGCGCGCCCCCGAGCACGCTGATCGCCGTGAGCGCCGACGCGGACGTCTCGCCGACCGGGGCGAGTTCGCGTCGGTAGACCCATGCGCTGGCCACGGCCCCGGGCGCGAGGGCGACGGTCGACGACGCGTTCGCCGCCACCGGGGACAGGCCGGCCGCGACCAGGGCGGGCAGCGCCACGAATGTCCCCCCGCCACCGATGGCGTTCATCGTTCCGGCGACGGCACCGGCCAGCAGGACGAGCACAATGTCGGGCACCCGCCGAGCATCACCCCGCGTCCGGTGGGCGCACAATGCGTCATTTCTGTACCCAGCCTAAGGCCGTGCCATAGGCTGAAGAGAATGCGCTACGACTTGGACGACCTACGGCTCTTTCTCGACATCCTGGCGGAGGGGTCGATCACGGGAGGTGCCCGCCGGGTGCACCTGAGCCTGCCGTCGGCCAGCGCGCGGGTGCGCGCGCTGGAGCACAACGCCGGTGTCGCGCTCCTGATCCGTGGCCGCCGGGGCGTGCGCCCCACCCCGGCGGGTACGACACTTGCCCGCCACGCGCGCGACGTCCTCGCCCAGACGGCCCGGCTGGAAAGCGCCGTGGCGAGCTACACGCGGTCCCCGGCCGCTCCACTGACCCTGTTGGGCGGTGGCTCGGCCATCCAGGGATTCGTGCAGCAGGCCCTGGTCTCGTTCCTCCGCGCGCACCCGGACGTCGATGTCCGGGTCTCCGAGAGCCGCACCCCGCAGACCGTGCGGACGCTGACCGACGGCGAGGCCGACCTGGGGATCGTCATCGACGACGAGGAGGCGCGCGACTGCGGCCTCGACATGGAACCCCTCGGCGACGACTCGCTCGTCGTCATCGGCCAGGCCGGCGGGATTCTCGCAGGGCGGACCGGGCTGTCGTACAGCGAGGTCGCCGAGCACCCTCTCGTCGGCCTCGACGCCGACTCGTCGCTACGACGCTGGATCGAGAAGAACCTCGGCCCGCACGCCCCGGTGGTGCGCTACCGCACCACCGTCGCCGGCCTCAACGTCCTCGTCGCCCTCGCCGCCGCCGGGGTCGGACTCGCCGTCGTACCGCGTCGTACGGTCGATCCGCACCTCCCGCTCGACGTGTGCGAACTGGAGGACCCCTGGGCGCGCCGCCTCCATCTGCTGGCCTGGGGCGCGAAGGCCGCCCGAACCTCGTCGACAGCCACAGCAAAAGCCACAGCCACAGCCGCGCTCGCGGAACACCTGCGCCGTGCGGCGTCCTCCGAGCCGGCCTCCGACAGGGCACGCCCCGACGGCCCGGCTTGACCGTCCCCGCCGAGGCGGCCGACCCAACCGCCGCGCCCCGTACGTCAGTTACGGCGCCACACCGTGCCGCGTCGCTCGTACTCCAGCACCGTCTCCACCCGCTGGGTGAGCTGCGCGCCCACGAACCGCTCCACCAGCCAGAGCGAGACCTCGAGCCCGGAGGTGATGCCACCGCCGGTGACGAGGTCCCCGTCGTCGACCACGCGCGCGTTGATCACCGTCGCGCCCTGGGCGGCCAGATCCGCCTTGGCGCCCGCGTGGGTGGTGGCGTTGCGGCCCTTGACGAGACCCGCGGCCGACAGCACCATGACGCCCGTGCAGATCCCCACGGGCAGCGCTTCGGACGCGGCCAGCCGGCGCAGGAATCCCTGGTCGGCGATGAGCCTGTTCACACCCGGCCCGTCCTTGGCGGTATAGCCCCCGCCGGGAATCACAAGCACATCCGCCTCGTGCGGTGACCAGCCCTTGGCCACCTCGACCCTGGTCCCGTAGGTGCAGGTGACCGTGGACGGCCGCCCGGTCGTCACCATCGTCGTGGTCAGCGCTCCGCCGCTCATCCGCCCCGCGAGCCCCAGCACTTCCACCGGGGCGATGAAGTCCTGCTCCTCCACCCCGTCGAACATCAGCACCTGCACACGAAGCGGATTCGCCGCCGAAACCGCGGACGCCGCCGAGCTGGCAGCAGCCGTCGACGCGGCAGACACCGTCGCCGCGCCCCCGGCCGCCGCGCCGACGGACAGTGTCGAAGCACGCAAGAAGGTACGCCGTTCCATGACCAACCTCCGTAGATTGCCTTCCTGTTCACACGTCGGTCGGCGTACGTGTCCAGTTCCCGGC
>NZ_JBHUZM010000063.1:0-42271 GCF_042667665.1 Streptomyces sp. NPDC057307
TTTCAAGCCCGTCCGGCGTTTGAGGACACCACCCACCGGCCGGATGCATTCCAAGCCCGTCCGGCGCTTGAGGACGAACCGGCAACCGGCCGGGCCCGGTGAAGCACACCCGGGCCCGGCACCAGGCGGGAGAGAGGCCCCGTCAGCCGGAGGCGCCCTCGCGGCCGAGCTGCTTCGCGTCGCCCGGCTCCGACGGCACCGGCACCGCGCCGCGCGCGTCCGAGCCGTCGTCGTCGTTGTTGATCTTCTCCAGCACCGCGTCGCGCTCCGGTGTGTCCTCCGGCTTGACGAAGCCGACCACGATGTAGAGGACGAGCGAGACGGCGAGCGGGATGGACACCTGGTACTGGAGCGGCACCCCACCGTCCACGTTCCAGCTGATCGGGTAGTTGACCAGCCAGAAGGTGACCAGACCGACACCCCAGCTGACCAGCGCGGCCGTGGGACCGCTCTTGCGGAACCAGGGCAGCAGACCCAGCATCAGCGGGATCGCGATCGGCCCCATGAGCCCGGCGACCCACTTGATGACGACGGTGATGATGTCGCCGAAGAACGCCGAGTTCACCTGTGTCGCGATGGCCATCGACAGACCGAGGAAGAGCAGCGTCGTCCAGCGGGCGGCCAGCAGCCCGACCCGGGTGTCCCACTCCCGTGCCTTACGGGACACGGCGGGCATGATGTCGCGGGTCACGACCGCCGCGATGGCGTTCGCGTCCGACGAGCACATGGCCATCGTGTGCGAGAAGAATCCGACGATGACCAGACCCAGCAGGCCGTGCGGCAGGAGCTGTTCGGCCATCAGCGCGTAGCTGTCGGCCGGCACGTCCGTGTCGATGAGGACCGGCGCGACCCACATCGGGAAGAACAGCACCAGCGGCCAGACCAGCCACAGCACGGCCGACAGGGTCGCGGAGCGCGTGGCGGATTTCGCGGAGTCGGTCGCCATGTAGCGCTGCGCCTGGTTCCACATGCCGCCGTTGTACTCGAAGGTCTTGATGAACAGATACGCGATCAGGAAGACCATCATGTACGGCCCGGCCAACGGCTCCGTGTGGCCCTGGAGTTCGGGCTCGTCCCAGACGTTCCACAGGCTGCTGAACCCGCCCAGCTCCGCCAGGACGGCGACGAGCATCGCGATACCGGCGATGAACTGGATGATGAACTGGCCCAGTTCGGTCAGCGCGTCGGCCCACAGCCCGCCCACCGTGCAGTAGATCGCGGTCACCGCGCCCGTGATCAGGATGCCCATGTTGAGCGAGACACCGGTGAAGACGGACAACAGGGTCGCGATGGCGGCCCACTTGGCGCCGACGTCCACGATCTTCAGCAGCACGCCCGACCAGGCGAGCGCCTGCTGGGTGGGCAGGTTGTAGCGGTTCTTGAGATATTCGAGCGGCGACGAGACATGCAGCCGCGAGCGCACCCGGTTGAGCCGGGGAGCGAAGAGCTTGGCCCCGATCGCGATGCCGATGGCGATGGGGAACGACCAGGTGACGTACGAGGTGATGCCGTAGGTGTACGCGATGGCCGCGTACCCGGTGAACATCACCGCGCTGTAGCCGGACATGTGGTGCGAGATGCCGGAAAGCCACCACGGCATCTTGCCGCCGGCCGTGAAGTAGTCATGGACGTCGCCCACGCGCTTGTGGGACCAGACGCCGATCGCGACCATCACACCGAAGTATCCGATGAGCACGGTCCAGTCGAGACTGTTCATGTGCCCCCTCCAGGGGTCCGCCTTGTGAACGTTGGTGCTCTTCGTCAGTGCGTCCGGTCAGCGGCGCCCCCGTGCGGGAGCGGGGACTTCGGGGATTGAATCGCTACTCACGGCAGCGGGTCAAGGGTTCCGGCGGTCATAAATGTGAACGTGGGTCAGAAAGCCGAACGATTTTACTAGTTCTTGACCTGGTGGGGCGTTGTCGTGAACGTGACGGGAACCACACGATGGGTGGGCGCTTCGTCAGAACGCGGTGGTAGGTAGCAGGACGGCAACGCAACAGAAACGACCGCACGGGATGCGGGTCCCGTGCGGCCGAGAGGGAGTTCGTGTGACGTGAGGGCATGGCCGAGCCCCCTCGGCCAGGACGGCGGACAGGTCGAGAGGGCTCATTCCGTGCTGTGGGGCTCTGTTGCCGCGTGGTGCGGTGGCGCTGTGCGGCTCAGATGGGGTGGTGGGGTCGGAAGGGCTGGTGGGGGGTGACGGGCTCAGCCGAGATCGAAGGCGCCCTGGTTCATCTCCTGCACGAACGTGGTCCACGATCCGGGGACAAAGGTGATCGACGGACCCTCGGGGGCCTTTGAGTCGCGTACGGCAATTGCCTGTACGACGGGAGACTTGACCTCGACGCATGCGCCGTTTCCGCCGGAGTACGAGGACTTGGTCCAGGTGTCCGTAGCGCCCTGAAGAATTGCCATGTTCGGTTCGCTCCGATTTCAGCAAGTGGTGTCAATACGCCAACTTCTTGCTGGCAAGATCGACGCTACTAGCCACGATCGACGCGTGGGGCGGCCGTTCACTCGACCGGATGAGATATCCCGGTGGACTCTTTCGGTACGAGTCCACCGGGTGTATTCTGCCGCCCCTGCTTCTCTCGAACTCCCTTAGCGGGCGTATCCCTTGGCGATGTCCGAGATGAACTCGCGGGTCTGGTCCGCATTCAGCGCCTGCGCGCGAAGGTGTTCGTACATCACGCTGTACTTCTGGACGTCGTTCGCCTTCTCCAGATAAAGATCACTGGTGACGCCCTCGATGTAGACCACGCTCGAATCCGTGGCGTCCGGGAATTCGAGGATCGCGTAATGCCCGCTGATGCCCGGATGGGCGCCCATGTCGAACGGCAGCACCTGCACCGTGACATGGGGGAGTTGTGACAGCTCGACCAGGAACTCCAGCTGCTCGCGCATCAGATGCCTGCTGCCGACCACGCGCCGCAGCGCCGACTCGTCGATCACGGCCCAGAGCCGCAGCGGCAGTTCGGGCGCGTTGACCCGCTCCTGGCGGCGTACCCGTACGCTGACGCGCTTCTCGACGTCCGTGGGCGAGGTCTCCGGGAGCGCGCCGGTGATCAGCGCCTCCGCGTAGCCCCGGGTCTGGAGCAGACCGGGCACGACCTGCGGCTCGTACACACGCAGCGAGGCGGCGTCCGTCTCCAGACCGATGTAGACGCTGTACGGGATATCGCCGAAGGCGTGCCACCAGCCTTGCTGACGCGAATCCTTGGCCATTTGCATCAGCGACTCGACGATGCGGTTGTCCTCGACCTCGTACACACCGCAGAGGTCGCGGACATCGCGCTGGCTGATGGAACGGCGACCGTTCTCAAGACGGCTGATCTTCGACTGGGAGACCAGCAGGCGCTCCGCCACCTCCTCGGCCGTCATGCCTTTGACCTCGCGGAGCCGGCGCAGCTCCTGGCCCAATCGGCGTCGCCTGACGGTGGGATTGACACTGGACGCCACGGAAACGGCACCTCCTGCTGAGTAACTGCGTAGCTCTGTGTGTCTACGTCTCAGCAGACTGCCACCGATGGCCCCAACTGCGCTGGAAAACGGCCACAGAGGGGAAAGCACGGGCGGTAAGTGGACACGGCGCCGCCGGAGCCTGTATTCGGGCGCGCGACGCGCGGGGCAGCCGGTTGTACGGCTGACCCCGCGCGTCCTTTGCGGCTCCCGAACCGGGTCTCTGGGGACGTGGGCGCGGCGGATTGCGATACCCGCGTGCGGTCGTGTCCGTGTTCTCTGTCCGTGTTCCGTCCGTGCGGTCCGTGCTTTCTCAGTGCGCCGCGACGCGGGCCATGCCGCCCGCGCGCTGCGGCTGCATCGGTACGGCCGGCGGTCGGCCTCCCGGTGCGGGATTGCGGCGCGGCTGAGCGGCCACACCGTTCTGGACGTCCATCACGGCATGCGCCACGAGACCGCCCATGGGGTCGTGTCTGATCAGGTCCCGGAGCCGGGAGCGCGACGAGCGCCCCTCGTTCCCGGGGTACAGGTGCTTGCCCAGTCCGACCGCGTGGGCCAGTGCGGCGAGCGCCGCGGTCCGCGGGTCCGGCGGTACGCCGGTGCGGATCGCACTGTCCAGCCGTGACCTGATGTCGCGGCTGATCGCTGTCTCCGTCGCCTGGTAGCGAGTCGTCGGCAGCACTCCGCACATCTGGCCCGCCACGGCATGAACCATGCCGCACCGCTCCAGATGCGAGAGGTAAATCTGGCGGAGCCCCAGTCGGGGCCCGCCGATCCAGTGAACTGCGCGAACCGGGCTGCCGCGTCGGCGCAGCAGTTCCAGCGCGGAGTCCAGAGTCGGATCTCCGGTCGGCCGCGGCATCACCACGGCGATACGATCCCCGTCAGGGGCTATCCGTCCTGCCAGAGCCAGCTCTACAAGCTGGGCTCCGGCCAGGCCGAGGTCGAGCGACTGCGGCTGCGCTGTGGTACCCGTGGCCGGGTCCAGAGCGAGCAACAGGAGC
The DNA here is from genome assembly GCF_042667665.1 of Streptomyces sp. NPDC057307. Taxonomy (NCBI): domain Bacteria; kingdom Bacillati; phylum Actinomycetota; class Actinomycetes; order Kitasatosporales; family Streptomycetaceae; genus Streptomyces; species Streptomyces sp. NPDC057307. Next base: position 4,464 of record NZ_JBHUZM010000063.1, read on the forward strand.
TCCTCCGGAATACTTCTGCGGCTCTTGCCCATCCATGCCTCCCCGCGTGGATGAATGACAGGGTGACCCCTCTCACATTGGTCTGTCGAGAGTGCCTGGCCGCTTTGTACGGGAACCGTTATGTATGTCGTTCTCGTCTGGCACTTGGGCTGTGGTTTCACACAGGACACTGATAATCGGTTCGGAGAGTGCGGCGGCGGAGCGCGCGAGCGCCGCGAGGGCCGCACATCGCATGAGGAGGCACGGTGGCGGGCGAGTCCCCCGACAAGTCGGAGCAGCGGAAATCGTCGGGGGAGGCGACGTCGACCTCGACGGCGCCTCAGGACGCTCAGGAACAGGACCCGAGGTTCGCGGTCTTCCGTGAGTCGGCTGCCACTGCCGGGGAGGCGGATCGGCCGGCTGCCAACGGCAAGGACGCGACGTCGGCGACGGACGGTTCCTCGGAAGCCCCTGCCGACCGGTCGACGGCCGATTCCGCGACTCGGGGGGCGACGGACGGGTCCGGGGCTCCTGAGGCCGCTGAGGCGCGTGTGACGGCTTCTGAGGGGTCTTCGACGGGGGCGCCTGCGGCTCAGCGGAAAGCCGAACCGGAAGCGAAGGCCGTGCGGCCGGCGGACACGGCCGATCCGAAGACGGACCGCGAACCGGAGCCCGAACTGGAATCCACGACCGAACCGAAGTCCGAGCCGAGGTCCGAGCCGACGACGGAGCGGGCCGCCGAGCCCACGTTCGCACCGGCGAACTCGGAGGCGACACCTCCGTCGCGGCCCACCCCCGACGAGCCCGAGGTCGACCGGCGGACGGCCGTCTTCAAGGCGTTGAAGCCCACGCCGGAGCCCGCGCCCGCTGCCGCGTCGGGGTCCGAGGGCCGATCCGACTCCGGTACGGCGGCGGACGCCGGGTCGCGGTCGCAGGCTGACGGCACGTCCGAGTCCGAGTCCGCGACGGACTCGTCCGACGCCGATCGGAAGACGGCGGTCTTCAAGACGTCGCAGTCCGAGCGGTCGACGCCGGGGCGGGCGGCGGGCGAGCCCTCGTTCGCGCCGGCGAAGCCGGACGCCGCGCCCGCGTCGCGGCCCACCGCCGACGAGCCCGGAGCCGATCAGAGCGCCGACGCTGTCGCGTCGAGGTCCGAGGGCCGATCCGACTCTCGTACGGCGACAGACGCCGGGCCGCAGTCGTCGGCCGACGTCGCGTCGGCGAAGCCGGACGGCACGACCAAGTCTGGGTCCGTCTCCGCAGAACCGGGTGCCGGGTCCGGGTCCGACTCGCCTGATGTCGATCGGAAGACCGCGGTCTTCCGGACGTTGCAGTCCGAGCGGTCCGAGCAGTCGGCGTCGCAGCGGGCGGCGGGTGAGACCGCGTTCGCACCGGCGAAGGCGGAGAGCGGATCCGGCTCTCGTACGACGGCCGACGCCGGGGCGCGGTCGCAGGCTGACAGCGCGTCGGTGAAGACGGACGACGCACCCTCGTCCCGACCCACCCCGGCGAAGTCGGACAGCGCGCCGTCGTCCCGACGCACCCCGGCCGAGCCGGACACCGGGGCGGACGGCAAGTCCGGACCTGCGGGTGACGTGGCCCCGGCCAAGCCGGACGACGTGGCCGACGAGCCCGACGTCGATCGGAAGACCGCCGTCTTCAAGGCGCTCAAGCGGCCCGGGGTCGATCAGCCCACCGCCATGCTCAAGCTCCCGCCGCAGCCGCCCGCACCCGCCCCGAGCGAGTTGCCCGCCGAGCGCACCAGCAAGTTCGTGCCGCTGCGGGCCGACGAGGTGCGGGTGCCCGCGAAGCCCGCGGGTGGGCCCGTCGTCGAGGCCGAGCGGACGCGGCAGCAGCCCATGCCGCCGTTGCCGCCGCTCGATCTGCTCGCCGAGCTGACCAACAAGCCGGCGCCGCCGGAGACTCCGACCCGTACCGTCGTCAGGCGGGTCAAGATCTGGACGCCGCTGCTCGTACTCGTACTGATCATCTTTGCGGTCGTACAGTTCGTGCGCCCCCTCCCGACGCCCTCGCTGAACCTCACGGCGAAGTCGACGTACACCTTCGAGGGGGACAAGCCCGCGCTGCCGTGGCCCGGTGAGGGCCAGGGCTTCATGGCGGCGACCGGGCTCGGCACCGTCGACTCGTTCGGTGAGCAGAAGGCCGTGCCGATCGGCAGTGTGGCCAAGGCCATGACGGCGTACGTCGTCCTGAAGGACAAGCCCCTGAAGAAGGGCGCGAAGGGTCCGTCCATCACGGTCGACGCCAAGGCCGAGGAGGACGGCGGGCTCGACGCGCAGGGCGAGTCGACGCTCAACACCGTGAAGGAGGGCGACAAACTCACCCAGCACGACGCGCTGGCCGCCCTCATGATCCCGTCCGCGAACAACATCGCCCGCCTGCTGGCCCGTTGGGACACGAACGGCTCCGAGGAGGAGTTCGTCAAGAAGATGAACGACACCGCCGAAGAGCTGGGCATGAAGAACACCACGTACACCGACCCGTCCGGCCTCGACGCGACGACGGTCAGCTCCGCCGAGGACCAGGTGAAGCTCGGCCAGAAACTGGTGGAGATCGAGGCGCTGATGGACATCACCAAGCTCCCCGAGTGGACGGACCCGTCGGGCAAGACCTGGCGGAACTACAACACCCTCGTCCCGTACGACGGCGCGCTCGGTATCAAGACCGGCTCCACCACCAAAGCGGGCGGCAATCTCCTCTTCGCCGCGCACAAGATGGTCGGCGACACCGACCAGCTGATCGTCGGCGCGGTCCTCGGCCAGCACAAGTCGCCGATCATCGACACCGTCAACGCGGTGAGCAAGGACGTCATGCGCGCGACGCAGGACGAACTCGAAGGCGCGACGATAGTGAAGAAGGGCCAGGTCGTCGGCGAGGTCGACAACGGCATGGGGACGACCGTGCCGGTCGTCGCCGTCGCGGACGTGAAGGCCGTCGGCTGGTCGGGTCTCACCGTCAAGCTCGAACTGACCAGCGGTGCCAAGGCCGTACCGGAGACCGCTGCCGCCGGGACGCACGTCGGCACGCTCACCGTGGGCGAGGGCAAGAGCCAGGTCGAGGTGGCCGTCGCGCTCCAGGGCGACCTGTCCGAGCCCACGTTCGGCGAGAAGCTGACACGGGTCGGCTGACCCGGCACGGGAGGGCGCCGGAAATGGCGCCCTCCCCGTCCCTGGCCGCGTGCTAGCGTCCGATGCAGGGCAGCCAGGCAACTCGGGACGCGGGGACGGCGTCCTTACTTCCTCCAGGGCCGGACGGACCGCAGGGGGGCCGGCACACCGGGCTGACGGTGAGACGGGGAGAGTCGCAGTGACCACCGCTGAGCCGACGCGCGCCGACGGCAGCACCAGCACGAGTACCAGCACGAGCACGAGCACCACCGAGCCCGCGGGGGCGGCGGGAGAACCGACGGGGGCCGACGAGGCCACCGGACAGCTCGCCAAGGACCTGCGCAGCCGCGTCCTGCGGCACCCCGTCCTGCTCACCGGCACGGTCGCCGGGATCGTGCACGTCCTCTGGTTCTTCTTCCTCGCGAACAGCGGCGGCGACATCGCCGCACAGGACGCGTGGGCCGAGTTCGTCGGCCGCCACCCGGACTCCGCGTACAACCTCGCCTGGTACGGCGGGATGCACCCCGTCTCGTACAGCGTCGTCTCGCCGTACCTCATGTCGCTGCTCGGCGTCCGTACGACAATGATGATCGTCGGGACCGTCTCGGCCGCCCTGACCTCGCTGATCCTCTACCGCGTCAAGGCGGTCCGGAATCCCCTGGCGTGCTCGTTCGCCGGGGTCTTCGCCTTCTTCTGCAACGCGCTCTCCGGCCGTGTGACGTTCGGTCTCGGCACGATGTTCGCGCTCGGCGCCGTCGCCGCCGTCTTCTGCTGGCCGCACCGCTGGCGCTACAAGCGCTGGGCCAAGGGCGTCGTCGCCGCGCCCCTCGCCGGGCTCGCGACGGCCGCCAGCCCCGTGGCGGGACTGTTCCTCGGTGTCGTCGCCGCCGCGCTCTTCCTCAACAAGCGGCGTCCCGGCGCGTACGCGGTCGGGCTCGCCCCGGTCGCCGTCGTCGCGCTCTCCGCCTGGCTGTTCCCGTTCTCCGGCACACAGCCGATGTCGCTCGGGACCGCGGCGCTGCCCTTCCTCTTCGCCGTCGTCGCCTTCTTCCTCGTGCCGCGCGACTGGCGCACGGTCCGTACCGCCGCCGCCGTGTACGGCATCGGGACCCTGCTGACCTGGGTGATCGACTCCCAGATCGGCTCCAACGTGTCGCGGCTCGCCATGATCGTCGGCGGTGTGGTGCTGCTCGCCGCGCTGCCGTACGCCGTGCCGCGCTCCCGTAAGTGGTACGCGCTGGTGCTGGCCTTCGCCGCGTTCAACTTCTGGATCGGCTACAAGGGCGTCGACGACATCATCCGCACCGCGCCCACCGCCTCCTGGACCCGTGAACTGGCGCCGCTGGTCAACGAGTTGCAGGAGGTCGGCGCCGAGCGCGGCCGGGTGGAGGTCGTCCCCGCCAGCAGCCACCGCGAGGCGTCGGCGCTCGCGCCGTACGTCAACCTGGCCCGCGGCTGGAACCGGCAGGCCGACATGGAGCGCAACCCGCTCTTCTACGACGACAGCCTCACCGACGACAGCTACCGCGCCTGGCTCGACCGCTGGGCCGTCCGCTACGTCGTGCTGCCCAAGGGCCGCCCGGACAACGGCGCGGGCCTGGAGGCGGAGCTGGTACAGCGCGGCCTGCCCTATCTGAACCACCTGTGGGGCGACGCCAACTGGCAGCTCTACGAGGTCCAGGACCCGATGCCGCTGGCCGACCCGCCGGCCGTCGTGCGGGAGGCGTCGGCCAACGAGCTGACCATAGAGGTGAAGACCGCCGGACGGGTGCTGATCCGCATCCCGTACTCGCGCTGGCTCGCCGTCGTGGACGAGAAGGGCGAGAGCCTGGACCGCCCGGAGGAGACAGCCGCGTCCAAGGCGGACGAGGACGGCCCCAAGAAGTTCACCAACCCCAACGGCTGTGTGTTCCGGGCCGAGAAGAACACGGAGGGCGACGAGTGGACGGAGCTGCTGGCCCCGCGCCCGGGGACGTACCGCATCTCCGCCCCCTACCAACTCCGTCCGGGCACACCCTGCCCCGAGGAACTGCGCGACGAGGGCTGACCGCCCCCGCCGCACCGCCCCCGCCGCACCGCCCCCGCCGCGCGCCGGGCCGCATCGCTGGCCCAGTGGCTCAGAGGCGCTTCGCGCTGCGCATCGTCTTCGCGTAGTAGCCGTTGCCGTCCAGACGTGACGTGCCGCCCTTGTCGCCGATCGTCGGGCCGTTGACCTCTTCACGGCTGGAGACGAACATCTGGTGGCCGTCGGTGTCGACGCCCATGTAGATCCCGACGTGGTCCAGCCGCTCCTTGGTCCGCGCGTCCAGCTTGAAGAAGACCAGGTCGCCCGGTTGCAGCACGCTGATCGACTTCGGCCGCTCGAACGGCGTGCTCCCCTTCAGCTTGATGATGTCCGTGCCGGTGTCGGAGCGGGCCATGCCGTTGGCGGTACGCGGCAGTCCGTCACCGCTCTTGTCGTCCGACATCAGCGGGAACCGGCCCCGGTAGCCGAAGACCGTCCGGATGAAGCCCGAGCAGTCGATGGAGCGGTAGCGCTTCTGCTCCGGCTGGATGGTCGTGCCGTCGCGGAAGGTGTACGGGATGCCCAGGTAGTCGTAGAAGTCCGACTGTTCGAGCCGGTAGTCCGCGCCCTCGCTGCCCTCGGGGTTGATCGGGCCGAAGTCCGCGTCACCGGCGTACGGGGTGCCCTCGTCGTCCTCCTTGACCGGGGCGCCCTCGAGGTACTGGAAGGCGAAGGCGAACAGGTCGTCCTCCTCGCTGCCGTAGAACTCCTCGAACCAGTCCTTGAACCACTTCTCCTTCTCGGCGTCCTTCTTCCACGGCTCGGGCATCAGCCGCACCCAGTTCTCCGTCACCACCCGGGACTTGGTGCTCGTCGGCTCGGAGAAGGTACGGCTCGGGCCGGTCAGCGTCGCGGTGCGCGCGCCGTCGGTGAAGGTGGCGAGCACGGCCCCGCTCCCGGAGCGCAGCACGGAGCGCTCGGGGTTCTTCAGCCGCTCCCACTTCTGCTCGCCGGAGCGCGCGTCCCCGGCCGACGTCAGGTCCGGGGTGTCCGTGATGGCCTGGACGGCGGGCGCCTTCGCCTGCTCGTCCTTGCGGAGTTCGACGGTGAGGTACGCGCTGCCCGCGAGCAGCGCGATGACGGTGGTCGCGTGCAGGACGCGGCGGCCACCGCGTTTCTTGGCCTTGGCACTCATGAGAGGTCAGCTCCGGAGGCTTCAGTGGTCACGTGGGCGGTCGGTCGGCCGGTCACGTGGTGGGCAGGGCGCCGAGCAGGATGCCGGCGGTGAGGACGACGTACGCCATGAGCGTGACCGTGCCGGTGGCGAGGATGGTCGCCCCCTTCGGCTGGCGGACGAGCTGGTACGCGATGAGGCCCGGCACGATGAAGCCGAGCGTCTGGTTCGCGTACAGCAGGGGGAACTCCAGCGACAGCACGAACATCACCGTGGCCTGGAGAAGCACGCCGATGAGGACGACGGCGGAGAAGAGGCGTTTTCCGTAGAGGATCACGAAGCGCTGGACGAGGAGCGTGCTCACATACGTCAGCACGGTCACTCCGACGACCATGGCGGCGCGCTGGAGGTCCTCGACGAGGGTCAGCGCCAGCCAGCCCGGGGTGATCATGCCGCCGGGGGAGAGGTTGGTCGTCAGGTAGCAGATCAGGGAGAACATCAGGCCCAGGCCGATGCCTATCGCGGCGATCTCGGGCGTGAGGACTGCGGGGATCAACGGTGTTCTCCAGGATTCTGCGGGGTGCGCGGAGTGCGGGGAGTGCGGGTGGACCGCGGGGGCTGTGGCTCGTCGTTGTCCGGCGCGGGGGCCGGCATCCGCACGGGCTCGAAGGGGCCGCGCGGTTTGGCGGCGGCCGGCCGCTGGTAGCGCTCCTCGTACGCCTGGGGATAGGGCTGGAACGGGTCGATGTGGGGCGAGTAGCGCTGGAGCTTCATCGTCTCGTCGTGGCGCGGGTGTTCGGCGGTGCCGCCCGACGACGCCGGGGCGGTGGGAGCGGTCGGAGCGGTGGGTGTGACGGGCGCGGGCGGCTGTGCGGTGAGGCGGGCGACCAGTTCGGTGGCCGGCTCGATCGCGCGCCGGGGGGTCTGCTGCGGTACGACGACGACCGGGAGCGCCGCGGTGGCTGCCGGGTCCGCGGCCGGGTCGCCCGAAGCCGAAGCCGAAGCCGCAGGCGGAACCGGAGTCAGCGCCGGGGCCGCGGTGGACGTACGCACCGGGTCCGCTTCCGTGTCCGGGTCCGGCGTCTCGTCCGCCGGCAGCTCCGCCAGGTGTTCCAGCAGCAGCTCGCCCTGACCGTGGATGTTGCCGATCGCGACCAGCGACGAGTCCGGCCCGAGCTGCGCCAGCAGCTCCCGCATGAACTCCTCGGGATCGCGCTTGTCACCGCCCAGGTCCACCGCGCGCGAACGCCACTCCGCCGGAATCGCGTCGATCGCGCTCTTCGCCGGGTGCCCGATGACGAACACCTTGTCCGGCTGGAGGTCGGGGACGATCTCGCCCATCTGCCCGTTGCGCTCGACCCGGTCGGGACGGCAGTTGATGACGACGTTCAGCGGGCGCGAGATCGCGCCCAGGTCGAGCAGTTGGTTGATGTTCATCAGCGTCGACTCGGGGTCGTTCGCGGCGAAGACGTTCGCGAACCGCAGCCGGTCGCCGTCCGGCGTGAGATACCGCTCGACCGACAGGACGCCCGGGTCCGGCGGCGCGTCGTACATGCCCTGGAGGGCCGTCTCGCGCTCCACGCCCATCAGTTCGGCGACCTTCAGCGCGATCGACACGTTCTCCTTGAACGTGAACCAGCTGAAACCGCGCAGCTCCTCGTCGCTGACCGTCTCCGGGTCCGCGTAGATCAACTGGCAGTTCCGCGCGTCCGCCTCCTCCTGGAGGATGTCGAATCGTTCCTTCTCCGCCGTGACACAGATGCCGTCCTCCGGCATCGAGCGCGACAGCGAGCGCGCGACATCGTCCAGCGTCGGCCCCATCTCGGCGAGATGGTCCTCACGGACGTTGCACAGCACGCCGATCGTGGAGCGGATCAGCTTGGACTGGTTGATCTCCTGGAGGGCCGGCATGACGGCCATGCACTCGATGACCAGCGCGTCGGGGTTGTACGACGCGGCGCGCCGTACGATCCCGATCTGCTCCACCACGTTGGCGATGCCGAACTTCCGGTAGACCGGCTCCTCGGTCGCGTCCGGATGGATGAAGCGGGCGGCCGTACCGGTGGTCTTGGCGACGGTGACCAGGTCGCCGCCGCGCAGTGCGCCCGCGCAGAGGCGGGTGATGGAGGACTTGCCGCGGATGCCGTTGACCAGCACGCGGGTGGGGATGCGGTCGAGGTTGGTGAAGTGGCGGCGCTGCTCGACGACGCCGGCGACCAGCAGGAAGGCGGAGCACACCAGCAGGACGGTGTAGAGGAAGAGCACGGTCGGTCAGTTCCTTCCGGCGGGTGCGCGCACGGGGGTCGCGGCGGGAGCCGTCGCTCCCGAGCTGTCCCGTTTGCGTTGTTCGAGCACCTGCTGGCGCAGCAGTTCCAGGGAGCGGGCGATGGCACCGACCTCGTCGTGGTGGCGCGGGTAGAGCACGGTGCGGCGGTCGCCGTCCGCCAGCGCCTCGGCCTGTTTCGCCACTTCGCGCAGCGGCCGTACGACGACGATGTGCAGCCAGCCCAGACACGCGGCGGCCGCGGTGATGCCGAGGAGGCCGGCCAGGACGGTGCGGTTCTGGAGGTTGTACTCCGGGATCGCGAGTCCGGCGGCCGGCTGCCAGCTCACCACCATCCAGTTGAGTGACTTGGCGGCGCCGCCGCCGACGAACGGGGCCGCGCCCGCGACCTGCACGCCGCTGCCGTCGCGGTAGACGACACCGCCCGCGCGGGCGCTGATGCCGGTCTTCTGGCTGGTGCCGGCGGCCAGTTCCTCCAGCCGCGCGGAGGGCAGGTCCTCGAAGGCCAGATAGCCCGAATTGCCGCCGAGGACGCGCCGTTCGGCGTCGACGACCCGGATCTCGCCGAGACCCGGCCGCTTGAGGAGGGAGTTGATGAAGTCGATACGGAACTCGCCGATGACCGTGCTGCCGTCGCGTCCCGGCAGTTCGGCGTAGCTCGCGATGACTGGTTCCGTACCGGAGTCGTTGAGGACGGCGATGGAGTCGGCGAACGGACGGCCGTCCTTGCTGTCGCCCTTCGTGTCCTCGGGCAGCCGGGGGGACTCGCCGGACCGCGCCAGGATCTTGCCGTCGGCGGCGCGTACGTACAGGGAGCGGTAGCGCGTGTGGTCGGTACGGGTGCGGTCCAGGACCTTCGTCATGTCCTCGGGCGAGGTGCGCTCGCCGAGCAGACCGGCGACGGACACCAGGTCGGCGTGGCCCTCGTTGAGCGAGCGGCGCACCCGGTCGGAGAGGGTGTCGGTGCGCTCGCGCTGGTCGTTGGTGATCTGTTCCGGTACGACGGCGGTGGCGTCGGCCCGGTTGAGCAGGAGCAGCATCGGGGCGGACCAGACGAGCAGCAGGATGCCGCTGACGGCGAGCAGGGCGCGGGCCCCGATCCGGCCTCGGCGGGCGGGCCGTGCGCTGCCTCTGCCGCCGGACGTGCCCGTCCCGGCCTCGTCCGCGCCGGAACGCTCCCCGAGGAGCTGGCGGCGCAGCCGCTCCAGCGCCTCCCCGATCCGGGCGGCCTCGCCGTGGCGGGGCACGCGGACCGGGCGGGTCAGATCGTCGCGGGTGAGCCGCCGGCTCTCCAGGAAGAGGCGCAGCAGCGGCCGTTGGACCGTACCGAGCAGCACGCCGACGGCGAGCGCGCCGATCAGCAGCAGCGCGCCGGCGGCGAGCAGCCCGAACAGCGGGTCGGTGACCCGGGTCGGGTCCTCGGCGACGTCCACCATGGCGACGACGGTCAGTCCGAGGGAGGTGGCGACGGTGCCCTTGCCCGCCTCGGGCCCGGAGAGGGCCGCGTAACCGGCGATGGCGCGGTCACCCTGGGAGAGGCCGCCGCGCAGGCTGCCGCTGACGCCCAGGTAGCCGCCCTCGCCCGGGTCGTTGGCCTTGAGGGGGTGCTCGTCGGCCCGCTTGGCGGCGACCTTGGCGAACGCCTTGAGCTGCTTCTTCGAGCGGTCGACGCCGGTGCGCTGGTCCTCGGTGAGGACCTGCTCGGTCTCCGGGATGCCGTCGCTGCTGAGGATGCGGCCCGTGCTGTCGATGACGGCGATGGAGCGGAACTTGCCGAGGCTGATGCCGGGAAAGCGCAGGCTGCTGGAGGCGATGAGCAGTTGCTGGGGCTGTCCCTTCCAGGACAGCAGCTCCAGGGAGAGCAGCCGGGTCTCGCCGTTGGCCAGGCGCACCATGCGGGGGCTGAGCCCGTCCTTCTCGGAGAGCTTGGCGGTGTCGATCGCGGCGACGGGTACGTTCTCGCCGCGGGCGGCGAGCATCCGGCCCGAGGAGATCTCGACGACGGCGGTGCCGACCCACTTCTGGTAGACGCTGCCGATCTTGTCGACCACGGCGTCCGGCTGCGCCGGGTCTCCCGCGTTGAACAGTCCGGCGGTTCTCGCGAGGTCGGCGGCGCTCTCGTCGATGGAGGCACGCATCGCGACGGCGCCGTCCTCCGCGAAGTGCTGCTGCGAGGTCATGACGGCCTTGGGTACGGATTCCTCGCCGGCCCGGCCGAAGCCGAGGGCCGTGATTCCGGCGAGGGAGAGCAGCAGCGCGGACAGAACCGCGATGGGCGGGCGGATGCCGCCCAAGAGGGACATGTCGGCCCGCCTGCGGACCTTGTGCCGTCGCTTCGCGGACGAAGCGGCCATGAGCGTTCCCCTTCGGGTGTTCGTGATCGGCGGGTTCTGTGCGTGCGTGCGGGCGCGCGGAGAACAGCCCCAGCCGGAAGTGTCCGACTCACGGGCCTTGGGGAAGGTTGCACGAAGAGTGACCGGTGTGATCTACGCGACGTTTGGAGTGGGTGATTCCGTCAACGCGCGCGAATGGGGGCGGTTGGGGCCTGTCCTGGCTGGTCGGGCCGCCCGTGCCGCTGCCCGTGCGGCCGGCCGGGCCGCAGCCCGGTCCGCCCGGTCCGGGTGGGACGCGGGGTGATCGAGTTGCCCCGGGCACGGGCAGCGCGGCCCTGTCCGGGCCGAAGGCCGGGCCGGGTGCGGCGCCCGTGCCGTCGGCCGGGCTCCGCCCGTCCTGTCGGCACCACCCGCTCGGCCGGGCCGGGCGGGACGCCCGCGCCGTCGGCCGGGCTCCGGTTCCGTCCGCCGCTTCCGGCGGCGTCCCGCCGGGCCGGACGCGGCGAGCCGGCCGGCCCCCCGGTCGCCGGCCGGCCCGTCGGCATCACCTGCTCGGGCGGGCGGGCGGCCCGGCCACCCGGCAGGTCAGTCCGGCGGCTCAGTCCGGCAGTTCGTTCAGCGGCCGCAGGCCGTCCTTCGAGGCGCCCCGGTTGAGCATCGTGCCCCGGGTGCGTTCGAAGGCGAGCCGGTACTGGGCGCGTTCCTCGGCCGACAGGTCCTTGTCCGTGCGCAGCGCGCCCGCGATGTCCAGCAGGCGGTGGTCCTTCGCCGCGCCCTTCGCACCGGCGGTGGACTGCTCGACGGCCTCGCCGTCCGCGGTCGCCTCCCCGTCCTCCTCCGGCGGGATCGTGACGAACGTCGGCGCGTACCGCGCCTGCACGTCCCACCCGCCGCCGGACTTCTTGTGGAACTCGAACCAGCCGATGACGCCTTCCTCGGTCAGCCCCGACGGCACGTCGTGCCGGGCGAGCTGGTTCCCGAGGCCGTACGCGATCCAGGTGCCGTCCACCTTCTCCATCGGCTGCACCACATGCGCGTGGTGGCCGATGATCAGGTCGATCCCGGTCTCCTTCGCCAGCCGCCGGCCCAGCTTGAGCTGCGAGCCGCTGGGGTCGGGATGGTGCTCCCGCCCCCAGTGGATGCTCAGGATCACCGCCTCCGCGCCCGCCTTGCGGGCCGCCTTCTCGGCGGCGGCGATCGCGTCGAACGAGTTCGTGTTGGCGATCCAGGGCTTGTCGGCGGGTATCTCGCGGCCGTTGAACCCGAAGGCGTACGACAGTTGCGCGACCTTCACGCCCTTCACGTCCACGATCAGCGGCTTCGCCTCCTCGGCGGCGCTGCGCGCGGACCCGGTGTGCTTCAGCCCGGCCGCGTCCAGGGCGTCCAGGGTGCGGGTCACGCCGCCGGGGCCGTCGTCCAGTGTGTGGTTGGACGCGGTCGAGCAGGTGTCGTACCCGGTCGTCTTGATCGCCTTGGTGATCTGCGGCGGCACCAGGAAGTCGGGGAAGCTCCGGAAGGGGCCCTTCGGCCCGGCCACCACCGGCTCGAAGTGGCAGATGGCCAGATCGGCCTTGCTGATGACGGGCTTCACCCCGGCCATGATCTTGTCGAAGTCCGGGTCCGGGACGTCGTCGCCGACCTTCTTGCCGACCGCCTCGGGGACCTGGCTGACCCCGGCGTCCCGGTACGCCTGCTCCGTCAGCTGGGGGTGGATCAGGATGTCGCCCGCGGCGGCGACGGTGAAGGACGGCTCGCCCTTGGGCGCCGCCGCGTCGCTGTCTCCGCCGACGAGGGAACAGCCGGCCGCGGTCGTGGCGAGGAGCGCGAGCGTGAGTGCGACGGTGTTCCGGGGCAGGCGTATGCCTGCGATGGACGTGTTTCGGTGTGTTCTCACCCTGATACTTTCACTCGAACATGAGCCCTGATCCGACCAAAAAGATAACGGCACCGGTCAATCTGTCGCGCACCGCCGTACTTCTGGCGCTCCTGGTGGCAGCGGTCGCCGTGGTCGTCCCGGCGCTCGACAGGGCCCGTAACGACGCCCCGAACCCCGGCCCCGCCCCGACCGACGGGCCCCCGCCCGGTCTGGAGCGCCGGCTCTCCTCGTACGCCACCGGGGTCGTCGCCGACTCCCGCTACCGCCCCCCGGACCGCGCCGAGCGCGAGGCCCTGGCCGAGGGCGTCGCGCTGTATCTGGACGGTGAGCACGCGAAGGGCGAGCGCAGGCTGGCCGAGGTGGACTTCGGCGTACGGATCGTGCGGGACGCGCCGCGCGACGGGGGCGGGCAGGGCCGCCGGTACGCGGAGATAGCCGACCGTACGGACGAGACCCGGCGCGGCTGGGGCCGGGTGTACGTCGACCTGGACACCGCCCCGCGCTACAGCGTCCAGGTCCCGCACCCGGTGGCCGACGCGTACACCGACCGGCTCGGCGCGGGTCTCCTGCGCGGCGCGCCGGGCGGGGTCCTGGTCATCGCGGGCGCCCACCGCCGGGCCGGCGAGGGGAACGCGGCCGATGTCGCCCACCGCCGCGACACCGTCTTCCACGCGGTCTCCGCCGAACTCGTCGCCCGGGGGCTCCCCGCCATCCAGGTCCACGGCTACGCCGACAGCAGCGTCCCCGGCCGCGATCTCGTCGTCTCCACCGGCGCGGGCGACCGGGCCCGCCCCCAAGGGCGCACGCTCGCGGACGCGTTGACCGACGACGGGTTCCGGGTGTGCCGGGCCTGGGAGGACACGTGCCCGCTCGAAGGGCGGAACAACAAGCAGGGGAGGCTCGCCGCCGACGAAGGCGTGCCGTTCCTGCACGTCGAGGTGAGCCGGGCGGTGCGCGGCGACGCGGCGCGCACGGCGCGGGCGGTCGCGGCGATGGCGACGGCGGTACGGGAGTGGGAAGCCGGAAATTGACCTGCGGGCCGCCCGCCCGCCGGTACACAGTGACGGCCATGACTTCTCGCGTACGACACGTGACCATCGACAGCGCCGACGCCTACCGCCTCGGCACCTTCTGGGCGGAGGTGCTCGGCACCGCGGTGGACGCCGACGACAAGCCCGGTGACGACGAGGTACTGGTGGCCGCGGACGGCATCACGCTGCTGTTCGTGGAGGTCCCGGAGCCCAAGTCGGTGAAGAACCGCGTCCATGTCGACCTCGAACCCCAGGACCGCACCCGCGAGGAGGAGATCGAACGTCTCCTGGCCCTGGGCGCCACCCTGGTGGAGGACCACCGGGTTCCCGACGGCCGGGGCTGGGCGACCCTGGCGGACATCGAGGGCAACGAGTTCTGCGTGGAGCGCGGCAAGGGCGAACGGGCGGCCTCCGCAGCCTCTGCGGCTTAGGCCGTCAAGTCCCTTTCCGGCCCGTGCTGTTCATGTCCGGGACAACTGGCCGTTCCGCCGGCCCGGGGAGACCCTTCACCGGGCGACTCCATGGTTGGTTGGCCGTGCTCGCGACATGAAAGGGACCACTTTTATGACTCAGCCGCACCGACCGCGCCGACCGCGCACCACCGTCGGCCGTCTCACGCTGTTCACCGCGCTCGCCGTGCTGGCCACCGCCGTGCCCCACTCGGCCGTGGCGGCCGGCCCGGTCGGCGCTGCCCGCCCGGTCGGCCCGGTCGGCGAACTGCCCGGCGTGCGGCCGGCCGCCGAGACGCCCGCCGTGTACGACGACGAGGCGGGCGGCAACGCGGACGCCGACGACCCGGCGATCTGGCGCAACCCCGCCGACCCGGCCCGCAGCCTCGTCGTCGCCACGCTCAAGGAGGGCGGCCTGCGCGTCTACGACCTCGACGCGCGCGAAGTGCAGTCGGTGCCGGCGCCGGAGGCCCCCGGCCCGGACGACGCCCCCGGCCGGTTCAACAACGTCGACCTCGTGCACGGCATGAAGGTCGGCTCCGGGCGGAGCGACCTGGCCGTCACCAGCGATCGGGGCAGTGACCGGCTCCGGATCTACCGCATCGACGGAAGCAGCTCCAAGGCCCCCCTCACGGACATCACCGACCCGTCGGCGCCGACGATCTTCTCCTCCTCGCAGGAGGAGATCAACGAGCAGCGCACCGCGTACGGCCTCGCCACCTGGACCGACCCGGCCAGCAACCGCGCGTACGCGGTGGTCAGCCGGCGCGAGCGCACCGCGCTGCGCCTGCTGGAGCTGACCCCGCGCGCCGACGGCACGGTCTCCTACCGCACGGTGCGGACGCTTGAGCTGCCTTCCGAGTTCAGGCTGCCGAACGGCAGGACCTGGGCCCCCTGCGGCGAGCCGGGCGAACAGCCCCAGGTCGAGGGCATGGTCGTCGACCCGGAAACCGGCACGCTCTACGCGGGCCAGGAGACCGTCGGCATCTGGCGGCTGGACGCCGGCCTGCGGGGCACCCCGAAGCTGATCGACAAGGTCCGTGAGTACGGGGTGCCGGGCACCTACGACGAGGAGACCGAGGAGTGCGCCCCCGGCACGGACCCGGGCTACGGCGGCACGCACCTGTCGGCCGACGTCGAGGGCCTGACCGTGCTCCACCGGAAGGACGGCGACGGCTACCTGCTCGCCTCCAGCCAGGGCGACAACAGCTTCGCGGCCTACGACCGCGAGATCGGCGACCGGAACGCGTACGCAGGCGGCTTCAAGGTGACCGCGGCCTCCGAAACCCTGGACGGCACCGAGGAGAGCGACGGAGCCGCCGTCCTCAACAGGCCGCTCGGCCGGAAGTACCCGCACGGCCTGCTCGTCGTCCAGGACGGCGCCGACAAGCCGGGCGAGCCGGACCGGGACGCCACGAACTTCAAGTTCGTCCCCCTGAAGCCCGTACTGGACGCGCTCGACGACTGAGCCGCAGGGGGCGCGACCGGGGCGCGCTCAAGGAGCGAGCACGACCGTCCTGCCGGGCAGCCGTCCGGCGGCGCGCGGGCCCTGTCCCGCCGATCCGCGCCGCGATCCCCGGAGGTCCTACGCTTGCCGTCCCGTACGACGAGTGGAGAGGCCCCGCCCCGATGCCGGCACCCGTGCAGCCCGACGACCGCTTCAGCCGGATGTTCGAGGAGGCGGGTGCGCACTACGCCGCCGGCGCCGTGGAGCAGTTGGCCGTCTACGAGCGTCATCAGCCGCTCGGCGGCGACTGGTTGCTCAGTGACGAGGCGAGCACGCTGCGTATCGGCGAGGTGACGGTGCATCAGTCGCCGCTGGGCTCGCTCGGGTTCGACGGCAGTTGGCTGTGGGCCTGGGCCAACGAGCCGACGCACCCGCCCGGTTCGCCGCGGCTGACTCTCGCCAACTGGCTGCGGGAGTTCGGGGAGCGCAACCAGATCTACGAGTTCGTGACACCCCGGCTGGAGTTGGCCGGCTTCCCCGATCCCGGACTCGCCGCCCGGCGGCTCGCGTTGGTGAGCCTCGGCGCGCTGGGTACCCGCGGCTTCGCGAGTCTGCCGCTGGGGTCCGGTGCCCGCGCCTTCGTGCTCGTCGACGACGCCGACGTCCCGGAGGCCACTTTCGACGGCGGGCTCGCGCTGTCGGGTCTCCTCGACCGGGCGCTGAGCCTGTTCCCGTACGATCCGCGGCTCACGGTGGCGGGATATCTCCGTCGCCACGGGTTCGCGACCCATGAGCCGTCCGACGGACGGCACGTGTACGGCGAGCGCGACGGAAGCACCGTGGCCGTGCGGTTCACCGAGGACGATCTGGTCGCGGCGGTGTCTTACGGTGCCCGCCCGGGACCACAGAGTGCCCGAACCGTGCCCGAATAGCCCGCAAACGTCTCTTGGCGCGTTTCATACCGTCGAACGTGATCGTTCACGGGCCTCGCGGGGGTCGTTTGCGGTTCGGATGGAACCATGCCCCGGGTCGGCCAAAACGTGAGAAAGGCCGGATTGGCACTGAGTCAGGCCGACACGGGGTGTAGTCATCACAGCAAACGACCCACAAACGACCCCTGTGCGGTGCTGCAACGAGAGCGCGAACTCGTCACTGTGTAGGAGCGCCTGCCGCCGGTATGGCGAGTTCCGGTTCCGCTGACCGATCTGAGAGCACCGATCAGTTCTAACCATGTTGACAGTTGACAGATGTCTCATTCGAGAGGGCTGTACAGGCGCATGAGTGGCTATTTCACCACGGAATTCCATGAACGTCTCAGGGCGCAGGTCCGGGCGTTCGCGGAGGCCGAAGTCCGTCCCCGAATACCCGAGATGGAGGCGTCCAAGGCCGTCCAGCATGAGCTGTCCCAGCTCATCGCCTGGCAGGGCTGGCTGGGCGTCACCATCGATCCCGCGTACGGCGGCATGGGCGCCGGTCACGTCGCGAAGACGATCATCATCGAGGAGCTGGCGCGGGTCAGCGGGGCCATGGGCGCCATGGTGCAGGCGTCGCAGCTCGGCGTCGCGAAGATCATTCACTTCGGCAGCGACAGCCAGAAGAAGACCTGGCTCCCGGAGATCGCCGCCGGCGGCTGTCTGCCGACCATCGCCGTGACCGAGGCCGGCTCGGGAGGCCACGTACTGGGCATGGAGGCGACCGCCCACCGCGACGGCGACGACTACATCCTCAACGGCTCCAAGGTGTTCGTCGGCAACTCGCACGTCGGCGATCTGCACGGTGTCGTGGTGCGCACCGGACCGGGCAGCAAGGGCCTCTCCGCCTTCCTGGTGGAGTCGGACCGCCCCGGCTTCTCACTCGCCCCGCACCGGCCCGCGATGGGCCTCCACGGCTTCTCCTTCGGCGAGCTGATCTTCGACAACTGCCGTGTGCCCGCGGCCAATCTGCTGGGCAACGAGGGCGACGGGCTGCCCGTCGCGTACTCCTCCAGCATCCTCTACGGCCGGGCCAATCTCACCGCCGTCGCGCTGGGCATCCACCAGGCGATCCTGGAGGAGACGATCGCGTTCGCGACCGCACGCCAGCGGTACGGCGCTCCGCTCGCCGAACTCCCCGCGGTCAAGCAGAAGCTGGGGAAGATGCAGTCGCAGCTCATGACGGGCCGGCTGACGGCATATCACGCGGTGCATCTGCTGGACCAAGGGCTGCCCTGCGACGCCGAGTTGATGAACGCCAAGCTTGTGAACGTCGAGTCGGCGATGGACTCCGCGCGTACCGCCATGGAGATCCACGCGGGCATCGGCCTCTCGGCGGACCGCCCCATCGAGCGCTACACGCGCGACGCGTTCCACATCTTCGCGCCGGCCGGCACGTCCGACATCCAGCTCCAGCGGCTGGCGGAGACGGCGCTGGGCACCTCGAAGGGCGACTGGTCACGACGACTGGCCGCCCACGCCGGAGCGGGGGCGGCCGTCGCCGTCTGAAGTTCCGCCGCCGTTCAGCCGCGACGTGGTGAGACTAACGGGCCCTGTCCACCGGACAGGGCCCGGCCGTGCGGTGGTGGGACCCGCCGGTCAGCGCGGGCCTCCGCCGGTGCGCTGGTAGATGAGACGCATCAGCTCGTCGCGGCTCTCCTTGATGAGCTGGAGCGTGTCGCGACCCGTCTCCTTGCCACGCGGGTCCGTACCCACGAAGCAGACCGTGCCCAGCACCGTGTCCGTGCGCTCGTCGATGAGCGGGGCGCCCGCGTACGTACGGATACCGATCAGGTCCACCACCTCGTTCGAGGCGAACCGCGGGTACGCGTACACGTCCGGCAGCACCAGCGCCTTACGGCGGTTGAGCACGTCCGGGCAGTACCCGTGGTCGCGGGACATGATCCGGCTCACCTCGGGTGCGCCGCCCGCCTCCGGGCCGCCCGCACCCGACTGGGTGGCGGACGGCGTGTGCAGACCGGCGAAGAACTGATGGCCGGTGATGAAGTTGACCATCGCGTACGGCGCACCCGCCGCCTGCGCGAGCTGCGTCGCGAATGCGTCGAACTGGGCGTCGGGCATGTCACCGAGACCCAGTTCACGCAGCCGGGCCTCCCGCCGCGCCAAGTCCATGTCGGGAGCGGGGAGATGCAGGCCCGCTTCGGTGTCGTACGTCATGAGGTGGCTCCCAGTTCGCTGGAGTGCTGAAGGGGGGGTGCGGCGGGCGGGGCCTGGACGGCCCGCTCCCGCGCGCGGCGGAGCGACACCGAGTGCGCGTAACTGACGAGTGAGACCAGTACGTGCTTCGCCGACGCGGGATCGCGGGCGTCGCAGAGCAACACCGGTACGTCCGCCTTGAGTTCGAGGGCGTCGCGGACCTCTTCCGAGCTGTAGCGGTAGGCGTCGTCCGCGTCGAACTCGTTGACCGCGACGACGAACGGCACGTCGCGGCTCTCGAAGTACTCGACGGCGGCGAAGCAGTCCAGCAGCCGGCGGGTGTCGGCCAGGACGACCGCCCCGATGGCGCCCAGCGACAGATCGTCCCAGGTGAACCAGAAGCGCTGCTGGCCCGGGGTGCCGAACAGCAGCAGCACCATGTTCTGCTTCTGGAGGGTGATACGGCCGAAGTCCAGGGCCACCGTGGTGGTGGCCTTGTTCTCGATGCCCTCCAGCCGGTCGGTGCCCGTCCCGCTGCTCGCCGAGGTGAGCGTCTCCTCCGTCGACAGCGGTTTGATCTCGCTGACCGCGCCGATCATGGTGGTCTTGCCCACGCCGAAGCCGCCACCGACCACGATCTTCAGGGCGATGGGATCGTCAGACGACATAGGTTCGTAGCCCCTCAAGAACTGCCTCCAGCAGATTCGGGTCTTTCGGGTCGGCCGTTCTCGTGGGCATCGCCATGATCAACGCGCCCGCGTCCAGCAGGTCGGAGAGCAGGATCTTGGCCACCTGGACCGGCTGGCCCAGGGTGGCGGCGACCTCGGCCACCGACCGTGCCTCGCCGCGGCAGAGCGCGAGACAGTGGGCCGCCTCCGGGCTGAGATAGCCCTCCGGCGCCGTGGCGCGTGCCTTGAGGAGAGACGACAGACTCATCTCGTTCGTGGGCCGCGTTCGCCCACCCGTCAGGGCGTACGGACGGACCTCGTGCTCGTCGTCGTCGACCCAGGGGGTGCCGTCTAAAGCCGCCATGTCAGTGCACCCGGTCGTCGGAGGACTGCCTCAACCGCGGTGGCGTACTGAGGTGTTCGGGCACGCTCTTGACCAGCTGCCCCATCTCGAAACCGACGGCGCCGAGGTCGGCGCTGTCGGAGGCCAGAACACCCAGTACGGCCCCGGGGCCGGCCATGGACACGAAGAGCAGCCCGTTGTCGTGCTCGACCACCACCTGCCTGACCCTGCCGTCGGCGGGACCCTTGATGTCACGGACGCCGCCGGCCAGCGAGCACAGCGCGGTGCTGATCGCGCTCAACTTGTCCGCCGAGTCGATGCTCAGACCGTACGAGTGCTTGCGCACTCCGTCACTGGAAGCCAGGACGGCGCCCTCCGTACCGGGGACGCGCCTGATGAAATCAGCCATCAACCAGTCCAGATCGGGCTGCTGGGCCGAAAAAACTTCGTTTGGCAAGAGAGTGACTCCGTAAGTGGTTGGGCGACCGCCGAAGGCAGCGTCAGCTCGTCCGGTCGGGGGGCCCCTGAGGGCCGTCTTCCGAGCTGGCGAGCCTGATGCCTGAGGCGAAACGAGCCATCAGATCCGGATTCGGGGCGACGACCTCCCGGTCGGCGTCGGCGAGCCGCGGGAACTCGGGTCCGCGGTACGTCTCGCTCCGCCGGGGGAGGGTGGGCCGACGACCGGGGGAGTTGGTGGCGTCGCTGGGGGGTGAGGCCTGGGTGGATCGGGGGACCTCGGGGGGTGTGACGTCGGCAGAGCCGGGGGTGGGGCGGCCGGCGCTGGATTGGCCGGAGTCGGGGTGGGCGGGGGCGGGGGACCGGCCGCCGCCGGGGTAGCCGGAGCCGGAGTCCTGGTGACTCGCGGTGGTGTTGGCGTAAGGGGCGTAAGGCGAGTCCGAGTTGGGGCCGGTGTGGGCGCCGGTGTGCGCGGACGGGTGACCGCCGGTGTGGCCGGAGCCGTTCTGAGCGGGCTTCCGCTGGGGGAGCGGGGCTTCGCCGGTGCCGCTGGCGCCATGGGCTCCCGCGCCGCCAATGCCGCCGATGCCCATTCCGTTGCCGTTGGCGCCGGCCGAGGCCGCCGCCGCGGCAGCCGCGTGGGCCGTGGGCGAGCCGATACGGCGTACGGGCGCCGTCGTCTCACCGTGCGACCCGCGACCGCCGTGCGAAGCGTGGGCGCCGGCCTCGGCGGGCAGCGGGCTGCGGTGGTCGGACGCGCCGGGGCCGCCGGACGCGGGCTGGGGGACCTGGTACGGCGACTGCTGCGGCACCTGGTGCGGCGTCGGCTGCGAGGCGGGGGTGTGCTGCGGCGTCTGGTGCGGGGTCTGGTGCGATGTCTGCCGGGGGGCCGACTGCGGGTGCGACCAGGCCGCGCCCGACGAGGGCTCGGGAGACGGCTCAGGCTGCCGGTGCTGCTCCCGCTCCGGCTCCGGCGCCTGGCGCTGGACGGGCGGCGGCGGGGCGGCGTCGAGCAGCGCGCTCGGCAGTACGACGATGGCCTGGGTGCCGCCGTAGATGTTGCGGCGCAGCGCGACGTCGATGTCGTGCCTGCGCGCGATCTGCGCGACCACGAACAGACCGATCCGGCCGTCCTCCAGCTGCTCGCGGATGTCGAACTGGTCCGGCCTGGTGAGCAGCCGGTTCATCCGCTCCAGCTTCTCGGGCGCCATCGGCAGCCCGCGGTCGTCGATCTCGATCGCGAGACCGGCCGGGACGCGTTCGGCGCGCAGCGTCACCTGGGTCTCCGGGGCGGAGAACCGGGCGGCGTTCTCGACGAGTTCGGCCAGCAGATGGATGACCTCGGCCGCGGCGTAGCCGGGCAGCGTGCCCTCGGGCGGCTGGATGACTCGTACCCGCGCGTACTGCTCGATCTCGGCGACGCCCTGGCGCAGCACAGTCGGCAGCGGGACGGGCTTGTTGATACGGCGGGGGACCGCACCGCCCATCACGGCCAGGCTCTCCACCTGGCGGCGGAACTGGGTGACCAGGTGGTCGACGCCGAAGAGACCGCCGAGCAGGTCCGGGTCCTCGACCTCGCTCTCCAGGTCGTCGAGTCGCGCGAGCGCGCGGTTGACCAGCGCGTGCAGCCGCTGGGCGATGTTGACGAACACGTCCACCTGCTGCCGCGCGCCCGCCTCGGCGACGGCGGCCAGCGCCTGGTGCTGCGCGTGGCGCAGAGTCTGTTCGAGATCCGCGAACGGATTGCCCTGGCCGACGGCGTGGGGCAGCGCCTCCGGCAGCTGGGGGCGCTCGCCGCGGCTGATCTGCTCCAGCAGCTGGGCGATGTTCTTCTGGCCCTCGGCGGTCACGGCCTCGAAGCGCTCGACCCACTGGCGGGCGGAGGTCGCGTTGGTCACCCGCTGCTCGTGCACGGCGGCGGAGACGGCGGCGGCCTTACGGGTGGCGGCGGTCATCGCGCCCAGGCCGACGACGGCGGCGGCGCCCACGGCGGACCAGGTCGCCACGGGGTTCCCGACGAACTGCCACGTGGACCACGCGCCGGCGGCGAGCACCACGACCGTGGACACCGGCATCACGACGAGAAAACGGATCCGCGAGCGCAGACCCTTCTCGGTGGCCAGATTCCGGTTGGCCTTGGCGGGGACCTGGCCGGGGGCCTGGGCCGTGTTGCCGGAGTTCCGGTTGTTCCGAGCGGAACGTCCGCGCCGCCGACCGTTACGACGGTCGGCTGGGGCGGCGTGCGGGGAGAGTTCAGGCATAAATGTCCTCGGTACGACGGGGACCGGCGGATGAAGGTGAAGGGGCCGCGCTCCGACGCCGGCTTGGGGCTCCAGGCTCACCGTCCCGGCCGCCGCCCTCCGGAGCCGCCGCGTCAGCCGACCGATACGTCCGGGCCGGCGAGGCGAGCGTGAGGAAGCGGACCATGGGGATAAGGAGCCTTCACAGACGGGCAGTTGGACGGGACAGGCACATGCCAGCGTCATTAAGAGCCATAACAAGCTTGATGTGTAACCGCGTTCGCCGCCACGGGCGGAGGGGATCGTTCGGCGGTCGCTTCACCTCAGGGGCTTCACAATGTGAACCAGGCAAAAGCGGCTATTGGCTCGAACGCAAAGAGCCCGTCGGCAGGGCGCGACGGGGATACGACCGCCAAACGATCGATATCGCGGGTCGCGGCGATCGGTATGAGGGTCGCATTTGACGAGATCTCAAGCGGGCATGAGGAAGAACCTCTCAAACCGCGCATTGGAATCTTCTAGTCAACTGTCCCCAGTGGCAAGGCACTTCAAACATGCTTGACCTCCACAACGGGGAGAATTGGTGATTGCCGCCGTGAATATCCGTCAGCGGCGCTTGATTTGGCGGCGGATGTCCGTGATGCGGGTCACTTCGTATCGCGAGCCACGGCGGCACGGCGGTTCACTTCGTACCGCCGCCACTCTCGTACGGCGGCTACTGCCGTACGGCGGTCACTTCCGTACGGCGGTCACTTCCGTACGGCAGTCGCCTCCGCACTTCGAACCGCCGTGGACTCGTACCGCCGTCAACTCGGATCGAGTTCACCGACGAAGCGCAGGACCTCGTCCAGCTGATCCATGCTGAGCAGCCGGCTGCGCGGCCGGAGCATGCCGGAGCTGCCGTACGCCCCCAACTCCTGGCAGCGGCGCAGCAGCCAGGGCCAGTCGATCGACAAATAGTCTGCCAGGGCCCGCAGTCGGTGCGCCGACGAGGGTCCGTCGATCACGCTGTGTGCGCGGGCATGGTCGATCGCCTGGGTGTACGTACGGACCTGGGACCGCTGGTCCGTGATGCCGACCCGCCAAATACCGTCCGAGCGAAGCCAGTTGGCCACGATTACCCGGTCGTCGGGTGCCAGGACGAATTCGTCGATCTGTGAGTACTCCTCCTCGCCGCAGACCCACACGGTCAGTCCGTGCATCTCCATCAGCGCGACGGTGAGGAACAGCAGGATCCGCTCGTAGGGCTCGCTCTCCTTGACGGACTGTTCCGGTATGCAGAACGCGTGCCCCGGCCGGGCGGACGGATCGGTGCGCCGAGCCGCGGCACGGGTGAGGTGTTCGTGCTTGTGCCGGAAGAACAGCCAGGCCGCGCCTTCCTCGCCCGTCTGCTCACGCGTCCAGAAGACAGGCGGTTCGGTCACCTCGCCGAGATGGCGGTCGATGTGCAGCGCGCAGAAGTACGAGCCCAGCCAGGCCGCTCCCACCCGGGACAGTTCGGGTACCGCCGAACGTGCCACGGCCGAGCGGGGCATCGCTAAATGGCTTTCCAGCTCGCGCTGTTCACTGTCGAGAATGTGGTCGTCGGCGAGGAGGCTGTCCTCCAGGTTGAGCATCGCCCACAGAATGCCGAAGGTCAGATCGTCCAGCCGGTACGGCTTCGGTATCGGCAGCGTCCCGCGCGGATCGGCGTCCAACTGGTAGCGCGCGCGGGCGGAATCGAGCACGAAAAGCCCCTCGCCGCCGCTCCCGCCGAGCGAGGCCAGCAGCAAGGCGCGACGCGCGGGCTGCACGAACGCGCGTAGATGCGGGTTTTCCTCGACAGCGATCGACACGACGTCGTCCTGGGACGCCGCCTCGTACATCTGGGCGGGCACCGCCGTACCGTCGAAGATCCGCAATCCGTCCAGATACCAGAGCCCGCCCGTGCCGGCCGCCGCCTCCGAGGGGGAGAGCGAGGAACTGGACCACAGGGCGTCCATCGAGCGGGCGGTGGCGAGCGACGAACCGTGCGGCAGCCGGGCGGGGACCACCTCGCGGCTGGGTACGCGCTGGAGCAGCAGGTCCACCTCGACGCCGAGCATGTACGCGAGGACGGTCGCGGCGTCGCCCTGGGGAGACTGCGTCCCGGCCAGCCACCGCTTGAAGGTGATCCGGGAGACGGAGACGTTGCCGACGCGGCTGTTGCCGTACTCCTTGGCCGCGCGGCGGGCGGCGAGGCTGAACTGGACGTCGAAGACGGCGAACTTGGCCCAGTTGAGTCGTTCGAGGAGCACCCGCAGGAGGGTCGGCGGGCGCTGTTCGGGGTGGCCGGGGGACCGCTCGACGACCCGCCCGCCCGCCTTCCCGACGGTCTGAGCCGCCGACTGAGCCGAGGTCTGAGTCGAGGCCTGAGCCGCTGTCTCGACGGGGTACTCGTTCTCGTCAGGAGGGGTCACGAGCCGAGCCTTCCTCGGGCATCCGGGGCGGCGTGGTCAGATAGTCGAAGCGGAACTGCCATCCAGCTGACTCATCCTCACGGTCTCGTACGCACGGTCTCGAATGCCGAATATGGCGTCTCAGCAGACACATGATCACTCCGAGTGCGCGCCGCTGTCCAGCAGAACCCTGGCCAGAGGATCGACGGATAGTCAACAGCCTTCACTAATAAGGCAGTTGGTGACGGCGGGGTGTGGGGACGGCGACGACGGGCGGGGCGCGGATCCTTCCCGCGCCCCGCCCGCCCCGGTCCGAGCCCCCTTCGCCTCCCGTGTCAGGCGCGCTTGCGCGTCAGCTGCGCCAGGAGCGTCAGGACCCCGAAGAGGAGGATGACCACCAGCCCCGGCCGCAGCATCGACAGCTCCGTGCCGGGCATGATCGCCGCCGTGACGACGGCGAGCCCGACGGCGCCGCCGACCTGGAGCGAACTGTTCAGCATCCCCGCGGCGAGCCCCTGCTCCTCGTCGGGCACCCCGCTGGTCCCGGCGACCATCAGCGTCGCGATGCTGAGCGCGAATCCCACGCCCCACAGCAGCGACGCGGGCAGCAGGACCGTCCACAGATCCGGCTCCGGACCGATGCGCAGCATCAGCAGATAGCAGGGCAGGAAGGCGACAAGCCCGACCATCAGCACCTTGTTCACACCGAACCTGTTCATCAGGGCGCCGAGCTTTGGCCCGATGACGACCACCATGAGCCCGGCGGGCAGCAGCACGAGCGCCATCTGCCACGGCCGCCAGCCCTCCAGGTCCTGGAGGTACAGGGCCATCACGAACTGGAAACCCATGGCGCCCCCGTACAGCAGCGCGATGCTGATGTTGGCGGTGACCAGTTCCCGGTTACGGAAGATGCCCAGCCGGATCAACGGCTCCTTCACGGTGCGCTCGATCGCCAGGAAGGCGGCCAACAGCAGCCCGGACAGGGCGATCCCGCCGACGGTCCGCCACGACCACCAGCCGACGTCGGCCGCGGAGACCACGGTGAAGACGAGGAGCAGCATCCCGGCGAGCAGGGTGACGGCGCCGCCGAGGTCGAGCCGTGGGCGCTTCGTACGGGGCGGGTCGGGCGGCAGGAAGCGCAGCGCGCCGATCAGCAGCAGTACGGAGAGGGGAATCGGCAGGATGAAGATGGACCGCCAGTTCAGCCCGGCGAGCAGACCGCCGACGAGCAGACCGGAGGAGTACCCGGACGCCTCGAAGACGTTGAAGATCCCGAACGCCTTGTTGCGCTGCGGACCCTCGGGGAAGGTCGTGGTGAGCAGCGACATGGCCGCCGGCGCGGCGAAGCCGGCCGCCATGCCCTTGACGAAGCGCGAGAGGATCAGCAGGCCGCCGTCGTCGACCAGCGCGCCGAACAGCGACACGACGGCGAACGCGCCCATCGAGATCACCAGCACCCGCCGCCTGCCGAACAGGTCCGCGACCCGCCCGCCCAGCAACAGGAAGCTGCCGAACGCCAGGATGTAGGCGCCCACCAGCCATTGGGCGGTGGCCGTGCTCATCCCCAGCTCGTGCTGGATCTCGGGGATGGCGACGACGATCATCGAGATGTCGAGACCGTCGAGCAGGATCACCCCGCTGAAGATCAGCAGCGAGACCCACAGCCGCGCGGGCCAGCGCGGGGAGTCCTCCCGTTGTTCACTCGTGGCCGAGGTGCCTGACATGAGACGTGTCCCCTCACAGTGGATGACTCGCGGTGGATGCCGCGAGCCTCCCCGGTGGGGCGGTGGCCTGCCAGGTCTCCGCCGAGCGTGTGACGGCGGTTCCTGCTACTGACAGGGACACCCACGGCGCGGCCGGCGCACGTACCGTGGATCGCATGGCCCCGGACCCGTTCGACCCCCACGCCGAGACAGGCGCGTTCCTGCGTACCCGCCGCGCGCGGCTGACTCCGCAGGACGTGGGCCTGCCGGCGTACGGGCGCCACCGCCGGGTGCCGGGTCTGCGGCGCGAGGAACTGGCGCAGCTCGCCGGGGTGTCGGTCGCGTATCTCACCCGCCTTGAGCAGGGCAGGGGTCACAACGTCTCAGCGGAGGTCCTGGACGCGCTCTCCCGCGCCCTGCGCCTGACGGCCACCGAGCACGAACACCTCACCCGCCTGGCCAAATGCCACCGTACGAACAGACAGTCCGCACCCCTGCCGTCCCAGGAGCGGGTACGCCCCGCGCTGCGGCAGATGCTGACGTCCCTGGACGGCGTACCGGCGTACGTGACGGGCTGGCGCTCCGACCTCCTGGCCTGGAACCGCACGGCGACGGCACTCTTCGGCGACTGGGACCAACTGCCGCCACGGGAACGGAACTGGGCCCGGCTGGTGTTCCTGCGCCCCGACTCCCGAAGGCTGTTCACGGACTGGGAACCACAGGCGGCAGCCGCCGTGGGAGCACTACGCCTGCACGCGAGCTGCCGCCCCGACGACCCGGCGCTGCGGTCACTGGTGGACGAACTCACCACCAGGAGCCCGGACTTCGCCCGTCTCTGGTCCCACCACGACGTCAAGGAACAGCACCACGGCACAACGCGCCTCCACCACCCCCTGGCCGGCGCCCTGACGCTCTCGTACGAAACGCTCCAACTCCCGGACGGCTCCGACCAAACCCTCACCATCCACCACGCCGAACCCGACTCCCCCACGGCGCAGAACCTCCGCCTGCTGACCAGTTGGGGCACGACGACTCCGGCCCTGAACTGAAGGAGCGGCGCCGCGTGTGCGAGCGCGTGTTCCCAGCCGGACAGCCGATGTGATTTTTCTGGTTCCTCCGGGTGTGACCTCGGCTATGGTACTTAGGTGGACTTGGGGATGATCCAGCAGTGGTACCCCGTGGGTACGGATGTCGTCGTCTATCTCGCCGGGGGGCGGTCTGCTCAGGGTCGCCTGGAGGCGGTCGGGGCGGACAGTCTGGTGCTTGTCACCGACAAAGGGCCCACCCTGTTGCGCGCCACTGCGATCGAGCAGCTTGAAGCCATGAGCCCAACAGCTCCGGTCGCGGGGCCCGTTCCGCCGGATCCGCCGCCTCCTCCGCCTCCGGCTCCGTCTCCCGCCCCGGAGCCCGTGGTGCTGTCCGCCGCCTGGGACGTGCTTGAGGGCGAGTTCGCGACGGACATCGGACAGGCTCGGCTGACCTCGCCGGTGTTCGGTCTCGACCCCTCGCTCGAACTGGGGTACACGGAGGCGAAGGAGATCGAGGGGCACATCAACCGGGCCAGGAACCGGCTGGATTCCGCACGGAAGTTGGGCGAGCCGTCGCGGGCGCCGGGGGCGATACGCGACCTGGCGGCGGCCGCGGAGGCGTACGACTACCCGCCGGCGTTCCACCTTGCCGCACTGCTGCTTCTCGAACGGGTCGGCTCGGAAGCAGCCCGGCGCCAGGCCGAGACATGGATGGCGGAGGCCGTGTCCTGCGGCAGCCGGTACGCCTGGGATCTGGCGGTGCTGCGGATACGGAACGGCCGTGTCCGGGAGGCGATGGCGGCGCTCGGCGAAGCCCTGATACTCAGCCCCGTCGACCACAGCGACGATGTATTGCTACGGCTGTTTCTCGCCTTGGCGCTTCAGGAGGGTGACGCGCCCAAGGCGGCTTCGGCGCTCGGAGCCGCGGTGCGG
The DNA here is from genome assembly GCF_042667665.1 of Streptomyces sp. NPDC057307. Classification (NCBI taxonomy): domain Bacteria; kingdom Bacillati; phylum Actinomycetota; class Actinomycetes; order Kitasatosporales; family Streptomycetaceae; genus Streptomyces; species Streptomyces sp. NPDC057307. The sequence continues at coordinate 33,086 of NZ_JBHUZM010000063.1, forward strand.
GAGAGCCCCGCGCAGCGGTGGGTTGCCACTCGGGCCGGTCTCTATCTCGTGTACCGGCTCTTCCCGGAACAGGCCGCACCGCTGGAACCGTTACTGGATTCGTCAGCGGCGTCGCCCGATGACCTGTGCCGGGTCCTGGAGGTTCTCGAGCAGGGCACGGGGGAGGGGGCGCTCACTTCACCGCTGAACTCCCGGCCACCTGCCGCGGTCATAGCCCCGCAGGCACACTTACCCCGGAGCGGCGGGCCCGGGCCCCTTCCGATCGCGGCCTCGCACCGTACTCCCGAGCCCCAGGCCAAGCCCGGCCGGAGGACGGGAAGCGAAACAGAGAAGGCCCTCGGTCCGAAGGAGCCTCAACTCCATGTGGCGGCCGCACGCAACCAACTCAATCAGGGAAACCTCGATGCCGCGCTGAAGATCGCGCAGAACGCCCTGGCGAGCCATCCCGGCCACACCGAACTGCTGGAGATCGCCAACACCGTCAAGCATGAGAAGGCAGCGCGGACACCGGCCACCCCGGCGTCGAAGCGCACGGCCCATTCGCAGATATCCCGGGTCCGTCGCTCGGCATACGTACGGGCGCAGCATGCCGACACTCAGGAGAAGGACTGGCCCAAGGCGGAGCAGCTCTACCGCCAGGCCCTGACGGAGGACCCGAGCAACGAACGGGCCCGGCGCAGTCTCGCCTGGGGGCTGCACCGCTACAAGCGCAGCGGTGAGGCGCTGGAGCTACTGCGCGATCCGAGCGTTGTCGTCCAGGACATCCTGCCGCACCAGAACATGATCATCACGATTCTGAGCGACAACGGGAACTGGGACGAAGCCGCTCGGCTGCTGGAGGACCTCCTGAAGAGGGAGCACTCCAAACAGACTCGGACCGGCCTGCTGAAGCGTCTGATCGTGCAGTACCGAAGGCTCCGGGACGCCGAGCGGGCGAAGGGAGCGGCACAGCGCCTGCTCAACCACGGTCCCCGGAACCCTGAGTTCCGCAGCCTCTGGGAAGAAGTGGAGAAGGCCGAACGGTCAGGAATCTGGGACAAGATCGACCAACTGCTCGCCAAGAGCGACTGGAAGCCTGAGCAGCCCGGTTCGATCAGTCCCATCCTTCTTCTGCACCTGGACCGTTGTGAATACGCCGGAGTCAACCCGGCACGCGTTCAGGAGGGAACCCTGAACGAGCGGGACGTCCAGGAGCTTGACGATCTCATCCGCACACTCGGATCGCGGAGATCCGCGGACCGCGCGGCCTACAACCTGTCGGTGGCGCGTACCCTGCGGGATCTCAACCAGTCCGAGGACGGTCGTTTCCACAAATCTCTGCGGAGCTTCGGGGCGGCCATGGGCGACCTCTGCACGGCCGAGCGCCGGCACGGAGACGTCACACGTACCTACTACGCCGAAGCGGTGGCGTTGGGCGGGTGGGACGACATGGGCGAGTTGAAGGTGAAGCAGTTCGTCCTGTCGTACCTCGACCCCGACTGGCCGCAGCCGGAGTCACGCCCGACGTTCGAGAAGTCACTCCAGTGGGTTCTGGAGGACGAAAGTCTTTACAGACCCCTGACGTTCGGCCTGCTCAGCCTTATGGCCAACGGCTCCGACCGCGTACGGCGTGAGATCGTTTCGCGTACGTTCCGAGTGGCCCCCATCAGGGACATCCTCTTCGGGCAGCTCTGCGACTACATGGGCGAGGCCAAGCCGTCGAGCGCACACGACGTCTACGCGGAGCTGTGGCAGGAGGCTCTGCGCAAGCTGAGCCAGGAGCTGGACGCGCAGCGTCAGTCGCTCCAGTTGCCGCTGAACCGCAGCGAGCCTCTGGGAGCCCTGGCCGAGGACCAACAACTGCTGGAGCGCGCCAGGGGCCTGGCGCCCAGCACACCGCTCGACATCGACCGCCTCAAGAAGGTGGCCACCACCCTGGCCGACATCCACGGCTATCTGGAACAGCCTTCGTATCTGGAACAGGAGCGGCTGGAGTCCAAGATCCGTACCGCCGTACGGGAACTGGTCGCCACCATCGAGGCGTATCCGACACGGCTGAGCCTGGAGTACCTGGTACCGCTGCTGACCAAGCTGGACCAGGCGCTCGCCGGACACTTCGGGGATGTCCAGCGGGCCGCTGAACCGACGGACCTCGAAGTGACGCAGGTGCTGTCCAGCTACGCGCCCAGCGCGGCGTCCACCATCCACGTACAGCTCAGCGTCAAGAACCTGCCCCGTCGCAGCCCCGCCGTCGACGTGATGCTGCGTGTGCTGGACAACACGGACGACTACCGGCCGGTGGGCGAACCCATACCGGTCGCCCACAGCCTGCGCGACGAGCAGACCGAGACATGCACGCTCCCGCTGGTGGTGACGCCGCGGGCCGTGGCCGAACAGGTGCTGACGCTGCACTACAGCCTGGAGTTCATGGTGCGCTCCGACCTGCGCATCGTCACCGAGCCGCGCACGCTGCCCCTACGGCTGAACGACTCGCAGGACTGGAAACCGATCCGCAACCCGTACGCCGAGGGTGCTCCCGTCGAGGACGAGGAGATGTTCTACGGCCGCGGATCGCTGATCCAGATACTTGTGGACTCCCTGGAGCGGGCCGACGCCAAGTGCGTGGTGATCTACGGGCAGAAGCGCGTCGGCAAGTCGTCGGTCCTGCACCATCTGCAGCAGGCTCTCAACCCCCCTGTGCTGGCGGCCAAGTTCAGCATGGGCGAGCTCGCCACCAATCTGACCCACGCCGGCCTTCTGTACAAGATCTCGAACGCGTTCTTCCGTCGTCTGGACGACTTGGAGGACGAAGGGCTGCCGGGACTGGACCTCCCCAGGCCGGTGCTGCGGGAGTTCATCGACAGCGGCTCGCCGGAGATCCACTTCGACGACTACATGCGGGACATCCAGCGGCGGATGCATCGGAGCGAGGCGTACCGGGGCTGGCGGATGGTTCTGCTGCTGGACGAGTTCACCGTTCTCTACGGTGCCATCGAACGCGGCGATCTCCCACGGGAGTTCATGAAGTCGTGGAAGGCCATGCTGGAGAGCAAGCTGTTCAGCAGCGTGGTGGTCGGCAACGACCTGATGCCCCGCTTCCTCAAGGCGTATCCCAACGAGTTCCAGGTGGCCCGGCAGGAGCCGGTGTCATACCTGGACGGGGAGCCCGCCAAGGCATTGATCATCGAACCGATCGCCCTGGAGAACGGGGAAAGCCGCTATCGCGGCGACTCCGTCCAGCGGGTCGTCGAACTGACCGCCCGGAGCCCCTACTACATCCAACTGTTCTGCAACCGCCTCGTCCACCACATGAACGTCGAACGTCAGCCGCTGATCGGCCCCGCCGACGTGGACAATGTCGCGGCGGCGCTGGTCAGCGGAGACAGGGCGCTGCTCCAGGAGCAGTTCGACAATCTCCTCACCCCTGGTGACGCGGACGTCAGCGACCTGTCGGACGAAACCATACTGGCGGTGCTCAAAGGCAGCCTGTCGGGACACCGCCGCGACCTCCACCTCGACGGCCGCAAGGCCCGCGAACTGCCCGAGGGCCCCCGCGTCATCGAAGACCTGCTTCGCCGCGACGTGATCGTCCGCGAGTCCGAGGACCGCTACCGGATCAAGGTGGGGCTGTTCGCGGAGTGGCTCTGGCACAGGAGGGCGTAGGGGCCATGGCGGACATGACAGCGTGGACTTCCGGTAACCCCTTCGCCACTGTCGGGCACCCCGTCCACGGCGACGCACACGTGGGCCGGACCAGCCCCATGGACGTCCTGCGGGAGCGGGTTCTGTCCCAGTCGACCGCCGGCGCCACCGCCATCATCGGCCCGCCACGGATCGGCAAGTCCAGCCTGGCCTACCACGTCTTCATGCGCCCCGAGGCCCGGGAGGCATATCCTCAGCTGCTGCCGGTATGGATGAACGTACGGACTCAGGCCGGCATACAGCAGGTGTTCCGCAGGCTGTCCGACGACGTCTGGGACGTGCTGACCGATCGGTCGGCCGAGATCGACCGGCGAACCGCGGAGGCGTACCGGCGGGCCGTGGAGCCCGATCTTCCCTGGCCCCAGGCGCAGAGCGAGACTCAGGAGTTCCTCCGGCTGATACGGCGGCGCGGATGGCGGGTCGTACTGATCCTGGACGAGTTCGACGCGGCCCGTGACGTGTTCAAGGCCGAGCCGGGCACCTTCCAGGCCCTCCGGGAGATCGCCTACAACCTGGACTGGAACATCGGCCTGGTCACCACGTCCCGACGGGAACTCCGCGAAATCGTCGACATGGCCGATCCTGACGAGTCCACCTTTGCCGGGATCTTCCGCTCCCTGTTCCTGACCTGCTTCGACGCTGACGAACTCGGCGCGCTCGCCTCCCGGGTGCCGGGCTTCTCACCGGGCTTCCCACCGGGCGACGGCCCGGACGCGGCGGTGGCCAGACTGGGCGAGCTGACCGGTGGCCACCCCTATCTGGCGAGTGTGCTCCTGGACCGTGTCTGCAGCGCCGCCCGAGGCGGCCCCGTACGCCTCCTGGACGAGGTCGAAGTGCTGGCGCATGCCCTGCCGGCGGAGTTCCAGTACTACTACCGCGATCTCGAAGCACTGCTGCGGGCGGACGGCCGACTTCGCGCGCTGCTGGAGGTGGTCCTCGGCCCGCAACTCGTCGTCACCCCTGACGACGCCCAGGTCCTGCTGCAGCAAGGGCTGGTCAGGGTGCAGGAGGGCGCCTATCGGGCCTTCTCCGACGACTTCCAGCACTACCTCATGCTGATCGGGCGGGAGTTGGGCCACTGGAACAGCTGGATGACTGTGGAGCGGCGCATTCGCGAACTGGTGGAGTCCGTCTTCGAGGACAAGTACGGCACCGACTGGCCGACCGAGTTGCGGAGGGTTCGCCCCAAGCTGGTCCCGATGCTTGACCACTGCGAGGAGCTGAGGGCCCGAGAACTGCGGTCCTTCGGCGCCCGGGGCTCCACCCGCATCCTGGACTTCACCTACCCGCGGGATCTCTACGACCTGATGGCGTCGCACTGGGACCTGTTCGGCCGGCTCTTGAAGAAGGACAAGGGCTACTGGAACGAGCGGTTCTCCCTCCTGGCGAAGGTCCGCAATCCCATGGTGCACAACCGGATGTCGGTGGTGACCCCGGTTGAGCAGCGGACCTTTCAGCTCTACTGCGACGAGATCATGGAGATGCTGGACAAGACGGACTGAGGGAGCGCCCCCGGGTGAAGGGGCCAGGGTTCACACCATGTGGAACCCGGTAATACGGGATGAAACGATGAGATGTAACGACGGGGTGAAACGCCCACTGACGGCAAGCCCAAGATGAAGACTCCGGCCAGACCGAGGCCACACCTGGATGTGCGGCGTACGTGTGCCGCAAGCCGGAAGCCCTTCCACCCTCACGGGCGGAAGGGCTCCTGACCTGCTGTTTTGCTGTGCCCCCGGCAGGATTCGAACCTGCGACACCCGCTTTAGGAGAGCGGTGCTCTATCCCCTGAGCTACGGAGGCGGGGCTTGTGCGAGACGTGAGCGACCTCGGGCGGTTGCCGTGGGTGGGAGGCGGGTTGGTCGCGACCGGTGCCACAGCGCCCGCCGGGGCGCTCGGTCCACAGGGTACCGGATCGGGGCTTCGGGGGAGGCGGGTGGAGGGCGGGGGGTGGCTCGTGCGGATGCAGGAGGGGAAGTGGGAGCAGGCGCACGATGCCTTCTCCTCGTCGTCGGGGCCGTGCGGGCGTGGTGAGTGAGGACGCCTCGGCGGCGGCCGGGCTGCCGTTGGTCACCGGGCTCGGCGGGTTGGCAGGATGCGGAGCACTGCCGTATTCCCGTGGATCTTCAGGACGCGGAAGTCGGTCTTGTTGAACGTTGAGGCGCCGGCCTGGGCGGGGGTCTGGCCCGCGAGCGTCGACGTCATGGTGCCGGGCTCGGAGAATCGGAGGTCGACGCCTGACGGGCCGATCCTGTCGATGTTCAGGTCCGGTGCCCGGACGTTCTCACCGAACGGGATGGCGTCGCCCTCCCGGACCTCGACCGTGCACTCCCCGTCCTCGCAGGTGCCCAGATTCTTCGTCGACGAATGAACGGGTGTGGCGGACGGTGGACGCGGCTTCGCGTCCTTCGAGTCGTCGTCGCCGGACGTCCCGCATCCGGCTACCACCAGGCACGCCGCGACGGTGACGGCGAGCCGACGCCGACGCGTAGTGGAGTTGTGTCGGTTCAGGTGCAGCTGCATGGTCTCTTCTCCGTCTGTCCGTCCCATCGAACAGTGGGTGCACTGACCGGCGTTCGCTCGATCAGGGGGAGTCGGGGGATCGGGCACAACTCGCCTGGTGGCCAGGGCGTTTGGGTCGGTGATGGAAGGTGGTCGATGAGAGCCCTGCCCGATCCCGTGTGGCCCGTGCTTGTCCTGGCGTTGATTCAGGTCGGCGACGGGATGCTCTGCCTCAAGCCCGTTCGGTTCGTGCGGGAGTGTTTCGAGGGCGTGGGGTTTCCGCGTGAGTGGTGGTGGCTCGCCCCCGTCGTGAAGTTCGCCGCCGCCGTGGGGCTGGTCCTCGGGGTGTGGGTGCCCGTGCTGGGGGGTGTCACCGTGTGGGCGCTCGTGGCCTATTTTCTCGTGGCCGTCCTCATGCACGTACGGGCACAGGACTTCGGCAGAAACCTGTTCCTCAACGCGGCCGGCATGCTCGGCCTATGCGTAGGGGTCGCTCTCTACAGCTTCGGCCCGTAGGGCGTCGCCGGAGTCAAATCGTCTGCCGCACAAGGTTATTGACACTCCGTTTGGCAGCAGAGATCATCAACAACCTTACAGCAGAAAGCACTTCACCTTCACGCACCTGGCACGCGAGCCGCGCCCCCGATCGGGCGTGGCCCCCACTCGGTGTCGGCGTGGAGGGTTCAGCGGAGGCAGAGATCAACGGGGCACGGGGAAGCAAGACGAGCGTGGCAGCCGCCACCACCATCAGGTGGGCGGTCGTTTCCGGCTGAGCGCTTCACGGTCCCGGAGAGACGATCCGAAAGGACACGACAGGTCTTGACGCACTCGGCGACCGAAAGCACTCACCATTCCGCCACCCACCGGGACAGCGCGAACCCGGACAATGCGAACCCGCGCGACGCCCGTCCGTTGCGCGTCCGGATCCTCGGGCCCATGGAGATCAGCGGGCAGGGGGAGGACCGTACGCCGTCCGCCCCGATGGCCCGGCGGCTGCTCGCCGCGCTGTTGCTCCACGCCAACGAGCAGGTACGGACGTCCACCCTCATCGACGAACTCTGGGACGGGGAGCCGCCCCGGCTGGCCCGTAAGACGATCCAGACCTACGTGTACCAGCTCCGCAAGCCCCCGCACTCCGGCGTGGCGGGCGCGGGTGGTCCCGGGGAGCGGGTCGAGACCTGTCCCAACGGGTACCGGATCAGGCTCGCGCCCGACGAGTTGGACCTCTGGCAGTTCGAGCGGCATCTCGCGCGGGCGCGCGCCGATCTGGGCGACGGCGACCCCGAGAGCGCCGCCCGCACGCTGCGCGTCGGGCTCGCGCTCTGGCGCGGCGACGCGTTCGCCGACATCGAGACGGGACCGGCGCTGGCCGCCCGCGTCGCGCAGCTCTCGGATGCCCGGCTGGGCGCCCTGGAGCTGCGGGTCGAGGCCGATCTGCGGCTCGGCCGGCACCATCGGCTGATGGGGGAGCTGCGGCAGCTCACCGCCGACCACCCGCTGAACGAGGAGTTCGCCGCCCAGCTCATGCTCGCGGCCTACCGGTCGGGCCAGCGCGGCACCGCGCTGGAGACCTTCGGGCAGCTGCGCCGGGACCTGGTCGACGAGCTGGGTATCGAGCCCTCGCACCGGCTGCAGCGGCTCCAGCACGACGTACTCAACGAAGCGCCGTCGCTGGATCTGTCGCCGGGGCGGCCCACGGGGCCGGCGGGATCCGCGGGGCCGGCCGGGTCGTCGCCCCTGACGGGCCCACCCGTTTCGCCCGCCGCCGCACCTGGCGTTCCGGTCGCACCCCTCGCACCTGTCGCGGTGATCGCCCAACTCCCCTCGGACGCACCGGACTTCGTGGGGCGGCGCGCCGAGCTGGCCCGTATCGTCACGTACGCCAAGTCGGGCGGCGACACCTCTCTGACGGCCCCTCAGGTGGTCACCGTCCTCGGCGGAGCCGGCTCGGGCAAGAGCACCGTCACCGTCCGCGCCGCGCATCTGCTGCGTGAGCACTTCGCGGACGGACAGTTCTACGTACGGCTCCACGACGAGACCGACCGGCCGACCGACCCGGCGGCGGCGCTGCGCTCCCTGCTGCGGGACATCGGTATGCGGGTGGACGAACTGCCCGACCAGGTGGACGAGTTGGCCCGGATCTTCCGCAGCTGGAGCGCGGACCGGAGTCTGCTCCTGGTCCTGGACGATGCCTGCGGACCCGAACAGGTGCTGCCGCTGCTGCCCGGCGGTTCGCTGAGCGCGGTCCTGGTCACCTCGCGCGTACGGCTGCCCGGTCTGCCCGGCGCGGCCAACGTCGAGCTGTCGCCGATGGAGACGGACGACGCCGTCGAACTGCTCGCCTCGCTCGCCGGGGCCGACCGGATCGGCGCGGACATCGCCGCCGCCCGGCAGACGGTGCGCCTGACCGGCAACCGCGCGCTGGGCGTACGGGCGGCCGGCGAGAAGCTGGCGGCGCGCCGCATGTGGTCGGTCACCGAGCTGGCGGCCCGGCTGGCGCCGGAACACCGCCGGCTGGCCGAGCTGGGCAGTGGCTCCCTCGATGTCCTGGGCCGGCTGGCGGGCGCGTGCGCGCGGCTCGCCGAGCCGGACAGCCGGGCGCTGGCGTGTCTGGCCCGCGCCGGGGCCGTACCGTTCGACATCCCGCGCGCGGCGCGGACCCTGGCGTTGGACACCTGGGCCGCCGAACTGCTGGTGGGACGGCTCCTGGACCACCATGTGGTGGAGATCGCCGAATCGGCGCCGGGTGCCGTGACGGTCTACCGCATCCCCGAGCTGATCCGCCTTGTCGCGCAGATGCACACCCAGGGGCAGGACATGGCGGTCGCGGAGCTGCGGCTGATGTCGGGGACGCCGCAGCGGGAGGGGCAGGCGGCGGTGCCGTGCTTCACCTCCGTGCTTTCCACGACGGGTTGACCTCCTTCGGGTAAGTCGCCCCCGCCGGTAAGGGGTGACGGCTGTGGCCCGCCCACCCCCCCGGGTTCGGGCGGGGGCGGGGCCCAG
>NZ_JBHUZM010000064.1:0-42267 GCF_042667665.1 Streptomyces sp. NPDC057307
GCTCGGCTTCGGCCGTGCGGGGCGCGCGGTGCGTTCGGGCTGTGCGTTCGCGCGGGACGCGAGGCGCGGGGCCGGGCTCAGGGGCGGCCGGGCCGGCCGGGTCCACCCGGTCCACCGGGGCCACCCAGCTCGGGGTGGGCCTTCGCGTACGCGCCGATCGTCGGCTGCATACGGCCCGACTTCGTCACGACGCTGACCTCGGGCCACGGGGCCGCAGGCAGCTCGCTCTCCGGCGTGGTGATCGCCAGGTCCAGGTGGTCCAGGTGGATGTGCAGGGAGGCCATCATCGGCAGTACGGCGTCGTCCTTGCCGAAGGGGCCGTAGGAGACCTTGAGCGCACCGTCGGTGAGTACGTAGGAGAGCGTGACGTCCGGCGACAGGGCCGGGTGCGTCGTCGTCCACCGGAAGGCCAGGGCGTGCGGGGGCTCGACCCGGGTCACCTTGCCCAGGGCGAACGCCTTGGCCTGCGGGTTGAGATGGGCGAAGACCGTGGCGCCCTCGCGCAGTTCGGGGAAGAACTCGACCGGGTGCTGCCACAGCACCAGCCGCGCCGGCTCGGTCAGCGCGGCCCAGACCGCCTCGGGCGCGTGGGACACGGGGCGCTCGAACTCGATCCACCGGCCCGCCTCGTCCTCCCGGACGACGCCGTCGGGGGCGGTGTGCGGGACCTCGTCCCCGGCCGGTGCGCCGGCGCCCGGACGGCCATCCGGACTTCCGCCCGGCCGGCCACCCGGCCGCTGACGGGCGGCCGGACCGAGCTGACGCGGGTCGAAGCTGTGGTACGTGACCTTGGACGGCGTCACACGGATCTGGAGGACGGTGACAGCCGCCTGCTCCTGGTCGGAGGGCGCCTCCGTGCCGCCCTCCCGCGCGTGCCCCTGGAGGAGCCGGGCCTTCTGGTCCTGCTGGAGTTCGTGGACGGTGGCCGTCCCCCGTACCTCCACGTAGCGCATGGGGGAGGCGGGGTCGATGATCAGGACGTTGACCCGGGGGTCGGCCCGAAGGTTCTTCAGCCGCTTCGCGCTCGGAGCGGTGTTCGTGACCAACTGGTCACCCTCCAGCACGACTCCGGAGACGACGGAGTGCGGACTGCCGTCGGGGAGCAGGGTGGTGAAGGTGGCCGGGGTTTTCGTACTGAGGAGAGCTGCGGCTTCTGGAGGAAACATGGTTACTCCCTGGGTGCGTGAATGGGCTCGGGGTGCGGGGCTCGGGGCGCGGGGATTCGTGAGGTCCGCGGGACCCGTGGGACCCGTGGGCACTGGGGGACCGCGCGATCCTCGGGTCTCGGGTCTCGGGTCGTTCGATCAGCCGGCCGGGGAAGCGGAAGAGGGCCCCTGAGGACGGAGGGGTACCGCTGCTCGGTCCGTCGAGTCTTGCATGTCAGTAGCCTCGTCCCGCAAAGCGGGAATGGGGGCGTGTGTCGCGTCGACCGTGTGTCTCAGGACGTCAGGGCCGCTGCGGGCCCTCAGGGAGCCTGGTGGGCGGCCTCGGCGAGGTCGCGCAGGTCCGGCAGGGCCGCCGCGATCCGTTCGACGGCACCGGGGCTGAGCGTGCTCAGCGCGGCCTCGACGTTGCGGTAGATCCCGGCGTTGACCTCTCGGCCCTCCGCGAGCATGCGAGGGGTGGGCCGCAACTGCGCCTGCCGCCGGTCGTCGGGATGGGGCGACCGCTCCAGCAGCCCGTCCTTCACCAACTGGGTCACCAGGGTGCTGACGTTGTTCGGCTGCATACGGAGCATCCCCGCCGCCTCCCGGACGCTGACCCCGGGCCTGTCGGTCACCAGCTGGAGCAGTTCCACCTGCGCCGGGGGGCGTACGTGCTCGCCGACCGGAGTCCGGGTGGCCTGCAGCAGTGTCCGGTGCAGGGTCCACACCAGGCGGGCGAGGTCGGTGGGGAGATCCTGGTGCGGCATGGGCCGGACTGTACCTCTTGGCCGTACGGGGCACACGGACGCCCGGTCAGGCGACGCAGATGCCGGGCATGGCCATCTTCTGGTACAGGACCGGGTAGGCGACCGAGCCCTCCGGCGGGAGGATGAGGGAGTCCGCGAAGTCCTGGCGGGCGAAGACCGCCTTGAGCGCGTCTCCCGACTCCCACACCGCGATGTTGGTGAGGGCCCTGCTGTCGCCGACGCCGCGGTAGAGCTGCGCCGAGATGAAGCCGGGCTGGGCCGTCATCACCTCACACTCCTTGGCCCACGCCGCGAGGCATGCCTCGACTCCCCCTTCGGGGGCGATGAAGGTGTTGATGACCGTGACGGGGCTGTCGTCCGACTGCTCGACCTGGGTGAAGAAGGGACAGCTCTCGTCGATGTTCCTGATCTCCATCATGGTGTTCTCTCCGTTCCGGGTGCTGGATGGGTGCTGGACAGTGCTGGACGGGTGCGCCGGGTGAGGGCGCGGGACACGTGGTGACGTGTCGTACGGTCGCCGCGTCGTCCGGCGCGCGTGCCGTGGAAGGGCCGGCGGGGAGGGCTCCGAATCGGGAGTGCTCCGGGTTCGGGAGGGCTCCGGAGTGAGGCACCCGCGCCGCGCCGTGATGCGACCGGCCGCTCGCGCGGGTCGCCTTCGACCGCCTCGTAATTGACTCTACTACTAGAGGTTATGAAACGCATCCCGTCGCAGGTCAAGACTTTTCGGGAGATCCGCCGAACCCGCGCGACTCCTCCTGGACGCAGGTGTTGAGCGTCTCGCCCAGCCCTTCGACGACCGTGCGCAGTACCTGTCCCTTCTGTAGGTAGACCTTGGGATCGCGGCCGTCCCCCACGCCGCCCGGCGTCCCCGTGCAGACCACGTCGCCCGGCAGGAGCGTGATGATCTCGCTCAGGTACACCACGATGTCCGCGATCCCGAAGAGCAGGTCGGAGGTGCGGGACCGCTGCATCACGACCCCGTCGACCTCGCAGCTGATCTCCAGGTCGGGCTCCCGGCCCCCGAACTCGTCGGCCGTGACCAGCTCCGGGCCGATCGGGGTGGTCGCCTCGAACGTCTTGCCCGCGAGGAACTCGCGGGTGCGGCGCTGGTAGTCGCGGACCGTCACGTCGTTGACCACCGTGTAGCCCGCGACGTACTCCAGAGCCCGCTCGTGCGTCACATGGCGCGCGGGCCGGCCGATCACGAAGCCCAGTTCCGCCTCCCAGTCGACACGGTCGCTCACGCGCGGCAGCACGATCGCGTCGCGCGCGCCGATCAGGGAGCCGTCGTACTTCGCGAAGAGCGTCGGGTACTTGGGGGTGTCACGCCCCATCTCCTCGATGTGCGAGGCGTAGTTCAGGCCCAGGCAGATGATCTTGTTCGGGTGTGGCACGAGGGGCGCGTAGTTGGCCTCCTCCACGGCGACCCGTCCCCACCGGCCGTCAATCGCCGTCCGCCGGTGATCGCGCCCCGAGGCGAGCAACTCGCCCACGTCGGGCTCGGGAAACAGGGTGTACGAGTCCCCGTCCAGGCGTGCAGCGAAGGTCTGTTCCCGTACCCGCAGTGTGGCGAGTCGCACGGTGCACCCCATCTTTCGTCGTTGACCTACCGCACAGGCGATCGTACGCTAGTAGCGATATGCAGGAAACATGTCCTGCAAAGCGAGACACGAGAGACGCGAGAGACGGGAAGAGGACGTGGCGATCACCAGCCTGGGTCACACGGGGCTCTGGGTGTACGACCTGGAGAAGATGCGCGACTTCTACGAGAGGGTGCTGGGGCTGACGGTCACCGACGCCGACGACGGGCTGGCGATCGTCTTCTTCAGCGCCCGGCCCGACGAGGAGCACCACGAGTTCGTCCTGCAGCGCGGCCGGACCGCCGCGATCGGCGACAAGCAGCAGCACCAGATCTCCTGGCGGGTGGAGACGCTGGAGGATCTGCGCGCCTTTCACGCGAGGTTCGCCGCGGAAGGCGTCGACGTCCAGCAGGAGGTGACCCACGGCAACGCCTTCGGCATCTACTTCTTCGACCCGGAGGGCAACCGCAACGAGGTCTATCTCCGCGTCGAGCGGGACGTCCGCCAGCCGTTCCGCAAGTCGATCGACTTCGGCCTCCCGGCGGAGGAGATCCACGCCGAGGCCGACCGGCTGCTCGCCGACGGGGAGAACCCCTACCAGCCGGTGCGGTAGTCCGCGCCGACCCGTGCGCGCCCCGGTCCCCGGGGCGATGGGGCCCGGTCTCGGGACCGTCGGAGCCCGGCCGGTTCCCGCGCGCCCCTGGTACGTTTCCCGCATGTCAGGAATCACACGGCGGGAGACAGGCGCCGCCCCCGCGTACCGCGGACGCAACTCCACGGCGGACCGGGCCCTGGACATCCTGCTCATGTTCACCGACGACCGGCTCGACCTCTCCGCCACGGAGGTCGCCACCCGTCTGGACGTCGCACGCTCCACCGCCTACCGGTACCTCCAGAGCCTCACCTCCAACGGCTTCCTGGAGGAGAGCGACGGCTCCGGCTTCCGGCTCGGCCCCCGCGTCATCGACCTCGCCCGGCTGGCCCGCAAGGGCGTCGGACTCTCCGACCTGGCCCGGCCCGTCATGCGGGAACTGGCGGAGCGCACCGGGGTGTCCGTCCTGCTCACCCGGCGCTCCGGCGCGGCCGTGGTCTGCCTGGAGCGGGAGGAGGCGAGCACGACCCTGCGCCTGTCCTACGAGCGCGGCCAGGTGCTGTCGGTCAACGCCGGCGCCGCCGCGCTCGCCCTGACCGCCTGGGCCCCGGCGGCGGAACTCGACGAGTTGCTGGCCGTTCCGCTGCCGCGCTACACCGACGCGACCCACACCGACCCCGACCTGCTGCGCGTGTATCTCACGGAGATCCGCGAACAGGGGTACGTCGTCGGCCGAGGTGAGCTGGACCCCGACGTCCTGGGGGTCGGCGCGCCCGTGACCGGGGAGCACGACCGCGTGGTGGCGGCGCTCAGCGTCGCCGCGCTCTCGCACCGCGTTCCCGACCGCGAGGTCCCGCGCTACGTCAAGGCGGTACGGGAGGCGGCGGCCGAACTGTCGGACCAGGTACGCCGCATGGGTGTCGGCTGACGACCGCCCCACTCGGCGGCCCACCCGTCGCCCACCCGCCGTCCGTCCGTCGCCGCCGGGTCCACCCCGCCCGGACCTACTCGTTGTGGGAACCCGTCATCAGGCCCGCCAGATCGTCCGGCCGGATGAACGAAGGCGGCGGGGGCGGACCCCAGTTGAACAGTCCCTTGGCGCCCTCGAACACCTCGGGCTTCCACAACTGGTCGTCGACCACGCAGTCCATGTCGGAGTAGTACTCGGAGAAGTTGCCGGCCGGGTCCTTCAGGTACCAGAAGAAGTTCGAGCCCGCGTGGTGGCGGCCCAGCCCCCACACATGACGTTCGGGGTGGTCCTCCAGCATCGTCATCGCGCCCCGCCCGATGTCGTCCACGTCGTCGACCTGCCAGGAGGTGTGGTGCAGGAAGGTCACGGGCGCGGCCAGCACCAGGACGTTGTGGTGGTCGGTCGAGCAGCGCAGGAAGGCCCCGAAGTCGCCCATCAGGTCCGAGACCTTCAGCCCGAGGCCGTCCCGGAAGAATCCGGTGGTCGCGGTGAAGTCGGTGGTGCCCAGGACGGCGTGCCCCAGCTTGCGCGGCCGGACGCGGTCGTCCCGCGACAGACCGGGCGCGCGCCGGTCGACGCGCTCGGTGCGGCCGGGTCCGTTGTAGGGCGTGGCGGTGGTCGCCGGCTGGCTTGTCCGCGGCTCGACCCGCAGAACGGCGCGCAGCCCGGTGATCTTCTCGATCGAGGTCAGGGCGGAGCCGTCCCGGTGGGCGTGGACGCCGAGCCGGGTCAGCCGCGCGGCGACCCGTTCGAGGTCGTCGGGGCTGTCCACGCCGATGGACAGCTCCACCAGTCGGCGGCTGGGCGCGTGGACGACCCGGAGTTGGCGTCCGCCGTCGCGGGTGCTCAGCCAGCCCCCGTCCTCGGGGGCGAGGCCGAACTCGGTGTAGTAGGAGATCGTTCGGGCGGGATCGGGAACGCCCATGACGACGGAGGACAGACGGTGCAGGGACATGTGGGACTCCCGGGTTCAGAGACTCGGCCGGTCGTGGAAGGTCTGGCGCAGTTCCCCGATGCCTTCGATCCAGCTGACCAGTGAGTCGTCGGCGGATATCCAGCGCTGTGGACTCCTACCCATGCCGACACCGGCGGGGGTGCCGGTGAAGACGAGGTCACCGGGGAGCAGCGGCAGGACCGCCGACAGCCGGGCGATCAGCGCGGGGACGGAGAAGACGAGGTCGTCGGTACGGCCCTTCTGTACCTCCTCGCCGTTCAGCGAACAGCCGAGCGCGAGGCTGTCGGGGTCGTCGATCGCATCGGGGGTGACCAGGTACGGGCCGGTGGGGGAGAAGCCGGGGAAGGACTTGGCGAGGCCGAACTGCGGTGCGGGCCCGGACAGTTGGCTGACGCGCTCGGAGATGTCCTGTCCGACGGTGAGGCCGGCGACGTACCGCCAGGCGTCCTCCTCCGTGACGTGGTGGGCCCGTTCGCCGATGACGGCGACCAGTTCCACCTCCCAGTCGGTGCGGCCGTCCGGCGGCAGCTCCACGTCGGTGACGGGACCGGTGATGCTGGAGACGTACTTGGGGAAGACCGGCGGCAGCGTGGTCGGGACCTCGAAGCCGGACTCGGCCGCGTGGGCACGGTAGTTGAGCCCGATCGCGAAGACCTGGCGGGGCCGCGGCGCGGGCGCGCCCAGTTCCTCGGGGGTGAAGGGACGTCCTTGCGGGAGTACGGCGGTGGCCTGCCAGTCGCGGAAGCCCGGCCAGTCCTGGTAGATGTCCTGCGGATCGGGCCCGAACCGGCCGTCGCTGGCCTGTTCGACGTCCACGGCCAGGCCCTCGTCGGTGACGAGGACGAGACGGCCGGAGAGATTGGCGGTGCGCACGTGTTGCTCCTGTTCGCCACGGGGGCAGGGACCCTCAGACGAGGGGGGTGATGGTTTCGTCGACGCCGAGCAGGGCTTTGCCGTACACCTCCAGGGCCACGGCCGGGTCGGTCATGGCGTGCCGGCCGGCGGTGTTGGCGTCCCGCCAGATCCGCTGGAGGGGGTTGGTCTCGGCGAAGGAGGCGGCGCCGTGGACGTTCAGCAGGATGTCGATCGCCTCCAGTACGTTCTGGACGGCCCGGCCGGTGTACGCGCGGACGCGGGCCCGCCGGGTGAAGTCCGGGTAGGCGCCGCGCCGTGCCGCCTCGTCGATGTCGGCCGCCGCCCGTTCGGCGAGGAGGGCGGCGGTGTCGATCCGCAGCGCGGCCTCGGCGATCCGCAGCTGTACGGCGACCGATTCGGCCTGGGTCTCGTAGAAGGTGTACGAGACGGGCTTCCGGCCCGCCTGTTCCGTCACGTACCGCAACGCGGCTCGGCCCAGGCCCAGTTGGGGACCGGCGAGCAACAGTGTGAGGAGCGGCACGAACGCCGAGCGGGACAGGACCTCGTCCTCGCGCTCCGTGGCCCGGTCGCCCCCGATCGCGGCGAGCACCGAGATGACGCGGTACTCGGGGACGAAGACGTCCTCGCCGATCAGGCAGTCGGCGGCGGCGCCCCGCAGGCCCGCCATGAGCCGGGTGTCCTCCAGGGACAGGTCCGCACGCGGTACGAGGGCCAGCCCCTGGTCGACCACCGTGCCGCCGGTGTCGTTCAGCGGGACGCCCAGGACGGCCCAGTCGGATCGCGCGGAGCCGAGGCCGGAGCCGGAGTCGCAGTACCAGCGGCCCGACACCCGCCAGCCGCCCTCGGCCCGGACGGTCGTGGAGGTGGGGGTGAGGACGCCGGTGACCCGGGCGCCCGGGTCGGCGCCGAACACCTCGTCCTGCGCCTTGGTGGGGAAGAGGCTGGTCAGCCAGTTGCACGCGGTGACGAGGGTGACGACCCAGGAGGCGGATCCGTCGCCCTCGGCGAGCGCGGCCGACACATCCAGCATGGTTCGCACGGACGACCGGTGGCCGCCGTAGCGCTCCGGGGTGGCGAGCCCGAACAGCCCGGCCTCGGCGATGGCGTCGATCACCTCGTCCGGCACCCGGCGGTCGGCCTCGGCTCCGGCGGCGTGCTCGCGCAGCAGCGGTCGCAGGGCCACGGCACGGGACAGGAGTTCCTCGTGCGTCAGTTCCTCGTGTGTCGTCGTCGTGCGTTCCCTGTCACCGAGGGCGACGGCCATCAGGACTCCATTCATAATGATGAATATAGTGATGCTGCACGGTGATTCCTTCGAGCGTCAAGAGGTGCGCGCCAAGAGGTGCGACGCTGTCCGCCACAATGAACGGACTGTTGGGTGGACGGCGGGCGGGAGCGGTTGTGGCGGCGCGAGGCGGAACGGACGGCCGGAGCGGGCGGGCGCGGGGGGCGGGCGAGCATCTCGACCCTCCGGCGCTGCGCCGGGCGGAGTGGGAGCAGGCGCCCGTGAAGTCGCGGGCGGAGGGGGCCGCCGAGTTCGTGGCGCACCTCGCCGCGAGCGTCGAAAGCGGTTCCCGGCTGGGCACCAAGGACGAACTGCGCGTGCGCTGCGGGGTGTCGGTGGGCACGTTCAACGAGGCGCTCCGGCTGCTGCTGGTGCGCGGAGTCGTGACGGTCCGACGGGGGTCCGGCGGCGGCCTGTTCGCCGCCGAGCAGAACCCCATGGTCCGTCTCGGCAACTCGGTCCTGGCCCTGGACGCCTCCGGGGCGGACGTGACCGAGGCCCTGCGCATCCGCAGGGTTCTGGAGCCGCTGCTCTGGCAGGACGCGCTCTGGCACGCCTCCCCGGCGGACGTCCGTGACCTGCGCGTCATCCTGGCGGAGATGCGGGAGGCGGCCGAGGCCGGCGACGCGGACATGTTCGTGGGAGCCAACTGGAGGCTGCACAAGCGGGTCGCGGATGTCGCGCCCCACGCGCTCCTGCGGTCGCTGTACACGAATCTCCTCGATCTCGTGGCGAGTCATACCGTGGGCGTCCAGCCCGGTGCGGGCGTGTCGCTCGACGAGTACGTCCTGGACCGCTTCAGGCGGCACGAGGCGATGGTGGACGCGCTCGACAAGCGGGACGAGGCGGCCCTGATGCGCCAGGTCGCCGAACACGACACCGAGGCCGACGAGGCGGTCAGGGGCTGACCGGAGTCGGTGGCCGGATCGGTGGCTGACCACCTGGTGGTCGGCCGCTGAGCTGTCCGGCCGCTGAGGTGTCCGGTCGGCGTCGGCCGCACCGTACGAACTGTTCCGTCCGTCCTGTGGTGACTTCCGCCGGGATAAGTCTAGCATTATAGGTCTAGTAGTAGAGTCAAATCGGCTCCTGCTTTCCCCGGCCCTCGCTTTCCGGTGGGTGGCCTCCTATGCTTCCCGACAAGCAGGACATGCTTCCTCATATTCAGGACAGAGGCAATGATGGACCCGACTCACCCCGGCCAAGAGCGCCCCGCCGAACCCCGTATCGACCGTTCCCTCACGCTGCATCTGCGCGGTGACTGGGGGACCGCGAACCTGCACCGCGTCTGCGGCTGGATGGCCCAGGAACTCGCCGACCGCTGCGGCCCGTACACCCGGATCGCCACCTGGAACAGCCGCGGCTTCAGCGACGCCGTCCACGCCGTCGGCCGCGGCGAGGTCCAGGTCGCGCTCACCACCCCGGTCGCGTTCGCCGTCGCCGCCCTCGACGGCCGGGGCGTCTACACCGACGAGCACCACCCCGGCCTGCGCGCCCTCGGCGTGATCCCACAGCGCGACCGCCTCGTCGTCGCCGTCCACAAGGACCTGGGGATCACCAGCTTCGCCCAACTGCGCGCCGAGAAGCCCGTCCTGCGGCTGGCCACGTCCGTCCACGACGGCGTCAACCACGTCGGACTCGCCGCGCACGAGATCCTCACCCGCTCGGGCGTCGACGTGACCGGCTGGGGAGGCGAACTGCTGGAGGACGAGCGGCCGTTCGAGTCCCTCGACCACGCCAGGGACGGCCGGGCGAACGCCATCGTCCACGAAGCGGTCATGCTGCCCGCCTGGCAGGACATCGGCCGCGCGTTCAACTTCCTGCCCGTGGAGGACGAGGTGCTGGACGGACTGCGGACCGACTTCGGCTGGCCCGACGCGTACGTCGACGACGGCTGGTTCGCCGGCCAGGACGGCTTCCGCACCCTCGACTTCTCCGACTTCCTGATCCTCACCCGGGACGACCTCCCCGAGGACGTCGCCTACGCCATCGCCTGGGTGCTGGGGGAGACCCGCCATCTCATCGAGGGGCAGTACCGCCACCTGCCGCCCGAGCGCAGCCCCATCACCTATCCGCTGGACCCCGCCACCATGGGCCGGTCACCCGTACCCCTGCACCCCGGAGCCGCCCGCTACTACGACGCGCTGCCCCCGTCATGACCCCAGGCCAGGCCCAGCGGCTCACCGTCGAGGCGTCCCACGCCCTGGCCGCCGCCGGACAGGGCGACATGGTCTGGGGCCACGCCGCCGTACGGGATCCACAGGGACGGGGCATCTGGATCAAGGCCCCGGGCTGGGGTCTGGAAGAGGTACGGGAGGACCGCCTCCAGCTCGTCCACTGGGACGCCACAGTCCTGCGCGGCACCGGCACCCCGCACAAGGAGTGCCAGATCCATCTGCAACTCCTCGCCGCGTCGCCCGAGTTGGTCTGCACCGTGCACACCCACGCGCCGGCCGCCGTCGCGTTCGCCGCCCTCGGGACCCGGCTGCTCCCGCTCTCCCACGAGGGCGCCCTCTTCGGCGGCGAGGACGTACCCCGCTTCCGGGCCACCGGCGCCCTCGTCAGCACCCCTCAGCTCGGCAAGGCACTCGCCACCGATCTGGGAACGGCGCCCGCCGCGCTCCTTCCCAAGCACGGCCTGGTCGGCGCGGGCCGCACCGTGCCGAGCGCCGTCATGCACGCCGTCCTGCTGGAGCGCGCCTGCGCCGCACAGCTCCGGGCCGCGGCGGCGGGCACGGTCCGCATCCACTCCGGCCGGGCCGAGGCCCGCGCCAAACGCGCCGAGTGCTGGCCCGACAGCCAGTTGGAGGCCGGCTGGCACTACCTCCTGCGCCGCGCCGCCGGCACCCTCCCGCCCCCCTGAACCCCGCCCCCCGAACCTCCGTCTCCCGTAAGGACCCGCACCATGACCGACCGGAACAGCGCCACCCCGCGCGACGACGACTGGACCACCGTGGCCACCGCCGACGGACCCATGCGCGTCTACACGGCCCGCCCCCCGTCCCCCGCGCACCGGGCAGTGATCGTGCTCCAAGAGGCGTTCGGGGTCAACGAGCACATCCAGGACATCACCCGCCGCTACGCCGCGCGCGGCTTCCTGGCCGTGGCCCCCGACCTCTTCCACCGCAACGGTGTCGGCACGCTCGACTACCGGCAGCACGCCGAGGCCATGCCCCTGATCGGGGCGATCGGACCGGACGACATCGTCACCGACGTCCGGGCCGTCCTCCACCACCTGGAGTCGGCGGAGGGCATCGCCGCCCGCCGGACCGCCGTCAACGGCTTCTGCTTCGGGGGCCGGGCCGCCTTCACCGCCGCCACAGGCATCGGCGGACTGGGCGCCGTCGTCGTGTTCTACGGCCCCGGCATCGCCGCCGGACCGCATGCCGTCGTGGACCGCGCCGACCGGATCGACGCCCCCGTCCTGCTGCACGTCGGCTCGGCGGACCCCACCATCCCCGCCGACCAGGTCATCGCCGTCGACCGGGCTCTCACCGCCGCCGGAGCGGACTTCGAGAGCCACGTCTACCCCGGCGCCGGCCACGCGTTCGCCTGCGACGCCCGGCCGCACATGTACGTCGAGGACAGCGCCCGTATCGCCTGGCAGCGCACCCACGACTTCCTCGACCGGCACCTGCCCGACGGCGCCTGACCCGCCCGCACCGACGCCCGCGCGGACCCGCACCCGCCCGCGCACTCACTGCTGAGGACCCGCACCCACGACCGCAAGGAAGGGAAACGTCATGCCGACCGTCACCGAAGTACTCACCACCGCGTTCTCCGAACAGACCGACGTGCACCTCGAACGCGACGAACGCCTGCTGCTCTCACCCCCGCACCCCAACCCGTTCCCGGTGAAGCTGTGGAGCGACCACGAGCCACTGGGCGTCGTACACCACCCGCAGGAGTACGAGGCCGTGCCGTTCGCCCCGCCGCGCGGTGTCTACGAGAGCGCCCAGGTCCGCGTCGAGTGGCAGACCATGGACAACCGCCAGCCCTTCTACCACCGCAACTGCGACGTCGACGAGATCTCGTACCAGATCGCGGGCGACCGCACACTCATGACCGAACTCGGCGTGGTGGAGCACCGGCCCGGTGAGTTCTCCCGTATCCCCCGAGGGGTCGCCCACGACAACTACGGCCGCCGCGAGAGCCATCTGCTGTTCTACTCGCCCGCCCCGGTCACCGAGGAGACGGAACCCGCGCGCCGGTCCGAGGCCGTGCGACCGCCCTTCCCCGGCTGGGAACCCGGCGACCGCAACGAGGCCATCACCCAGTGCATGGGCACCCCCGGCCACGACATCACCGTGGCACCCGTCGACGAACGGCAGCTCCTCGACCACGTCCACCGGGACGAGCGGCGGCTCAGCGTCCTGGCGCTCCCGGACGCGCCCGACACGACCTGGCTCTACCGCTCCGACACCTTCCGGCTCGGCACCGTACGGCAGTTGCCCGGCGCGCCGCGCGTCTACCGCCGCACTCTCGACGCCGACGAGATCCAGTACCAGATCAGCGGCCGGCGCACCCTCGTCACCCAGCGCGGGACCGTCGAGCTGGACCCCGGCGACTTCGTCCGCGTCCCGCTCGGCATCGCGCACACCAGCCTGTGCGCCGCGGGGGAGAGCCGCCATCTCGCCCTCCAGTCCGACCGGGACCTGCCGCAGATCGGACAGACCACCAGGACCGCCGCGTACCTCTCGCCCGGCGATCTCACAGACCTGCTCGCCTGACCCCCTCGGCCAGGAACCTGTTCCCCCTCGATCGGGAACCTGCCCCCCTCGGCCAGGAACCCGACCCCTTCGACCAGGAGCCGCACATGACCGCCATGCTCGCCGCGCGTGCCCAACAGGGCTCCGACGCGCTGCACCTGCACAAGATCGCCGTCCCCGAGCCCGGCCCCACGGAGGTCCTGATCCGGGTCGCCGCCGCCGGACTCGCCCCCGGCATGATGACCCTGCTGGCCCAGGGCGCCTTCAGACATCTGCCGACCACCCTCGGGCACGAGGCCGCGGGGACCGTCGCCGCCGTCGGCGCCGAGGTCACCACCGTCGCCCCCGGCGCCCGCGTCCGGGTCCACCCCAACCTCAACTGCCTTACGTGCGGCCACTGCCGGTCCGACCGCGACATGATGTGTTCGCAGCAGGCCATGATCGGACACGCCGCCTTCGGCGACGTTCCCATGCCGCTGTACGAGCGCTACCACGACGGCGGCCTCGCGGAGTACCTGCGCGTGCCGCACTGGCTGGTCGACCCGCTGCCCGGCCATGTCTCCTTCGACGTCGGAGCGAAGGTCCACGATCTCGCCAACGCCGTCCGCGCCCTGAAGTGCGCCGAACTGCCCCTGGGAGCCACCCTGGTGGTCACCGCCGCCACCGGCACCATGGGCACCGCCACCATCAGTCTCGCCCGCCACTTCGGGGTCTCCCGACTGATCCTCGTCGGCCGCAGCGCCGAACGTCTCGACGCCGTACGCGGTCTCGCGGACGGCGTCGAGACGCACACGGTCGCGCTGGAGGAACTGCCGCCGAACTGGCCCGCCGAACGCGGACTGACCCGGGCGATCCGCGCCCTCGCCCCGCACGGCGCCGACGCGGTCGTCGACTACATACCGGACGGGCCGGCGACCGTACAGGCGCTGGCCTCCCTCGCCACCGGCGGAACCCTCGTACACATGGGCGCCAACAGGACCCCGCTGACGGTGCCGCCCGCGGCGGTCATGGTGAACTGCTGGCGCGTCGTGGGGACCCGCTCCTGCACCCGTACCGACGCGCAGGAAGTCCTCGACCTGCTCGCACGCGGCGGCCTGCGCGCCGAGGGCCTCATCACCCACCGCTACCCGCTGACCGAGGCCCACGAGGCGGTCGCCGCACTCCAGAGCCGCACCGAGCCGATCTGGATGGCGGTGGTCAACCCGTGACGGCGGCGGCCCCCCGCGCGCCCGTCCTCGTCGTCGGCGGCGGCCCGGTCGGCCTCACCGCCGCCAACCTCCTGGTGGCGCGGGGCGTGCCCGTCGTCCTGGTCGAGCGCAACTCCGCCACCAGCGACGAGGCCAAGGCCATCAGCCTGGACGACGAGTCGCTGCGCACCCTCCAGCCGGGCGGCCTCGCCCAGCGGGTGCTCGACATCGTCGTCCCCGGCACCGGCACCCGCTACTACGACCGGCGGGGGCGCCCCCTCTTCCACGCCCGGGGGCCGCGCCCGTACCGCCTCGGCCACCCGTTCAAGAACCAGTTCGCCCAGCCCGAACTGGAGAAGATCCTCCTCGACGGACTGAAGTCGCACCCGCTGGCCGACGTCCGGTTCGCCACCGAACTGCGCACCGTGCGGGAGCGGGCCGACGGCCGCGGCGTCACCGCCGGACTGGCGGCGACCGGCGGCGACGACGGTACCGAACCCCTCGACGCCTCCTGGCTCCTGGCGTGCGACGGCGCCCGCTCCACCGTGCGCGAACTGTGCGAGATCGGGATGACCGGGACCAGCCACCAGCAGGTGTGGCTGGTGGCCGACCTGACGGGGGACGAGCACGACGAGCGCTACGGCATGCACCGGGGCACTCCCGACCGGCCCACCGTGATCGTGCCCGGCCGGGGTGGACGCTGCCGCTACGAGTTCCTCCTGCACCCCGGCGAGGGGGAGAAGGGGACCACTCCCCGGTTCGAGACGCTGCGCCGGCTCGTCGCCCCGTACCGGACACTCGACGAGGACCAGGTCGAGCGCAGCACCACGTACACCTTCAACGCCGTCGTCGCCGACCACTGGCGCCAGGGACATGTACTGCTGCTGGGCGACGCCGCGCACATGATGCCGCCGTTCGCCGGGCAGGGCCTCAACTCGGGGATCCGGGACGCCGCGAATCTCGTGTGGAAGGTCGAACGGGTCTGGCACGGGACCGCCGCGGAGAGCCTCCTCGACACCTACGCGGCGGAGCGACGGCAGCACGTCACGGCGGTGGTCGGATACTCCGAACGGCTCGGCGACATCGTCATGACCACCTCACCGGCCCGCGCCCTCGTACGGGACCTGACGGTCCGTGCGCTGCTACGGGTGCCGGCCGGGCGGGACTACCTCACCGGGATGCGGTTCCGGCCCGTCGCCCGGCACCCGGCGGGGCTCGTCGTCGGGGACCACCCACTGACCGGCACCCAGCTGCCGCAGCCCCTGGTCCTTGTCCCGCCGAGTCTGCGCCCGCGCCTCCTGGACGAGGTGCTGGGGGAGTCGTACGCCCTGCTGGGCGTGGACGTGCCGGAGACGGCCTGGGCCCGCTTCGACACCGGCGACTGGCCCGAACACGCGCTGGACGTACGGCGCGTGGACGTCCTCCTCGGCGACCGGCTGCCCCCGGCCGGCGGCAGCCGGGCCGCCGTCGCGGACGCCGACCGCGGCCTGGAGGAGGCCCTCCGCGCCGCCCGCAACCGCTTCGTCCTGGTCAAGCCCGACCGCTACATCGCCGCCGTCATGGGTCCGGACGACATTCCCGCGGTCGCGGCGGCCCTCCGGAGAGTCCTGCCGGCGGCCGGTGGCGAGGGCGGACCGCACTGACCCTCGGTCACTGTCGTGTCGCGAATATCGAGAGTACTATCCCGAATAGCAGGACAGCATGCCCCGGAGCGAACCACTGTCCGCCCCGGGGCTCCGCCCAGATTCCCCACGCACCCGCGCACCCGCGCGCGTCGCCGTCCCGAGGAGATTCGCTGTGTTCTCTGAAGAAGTCGTGGCCCTGCTCAGCAAGCGCGTCACCGGAGTGATCACCACGCTGCTCCCCGACGGCAGCCCGCACTCCGTCATCGCCGGCGTGGTCATCGAGGGCGACGAACTCGTCTCCCACACCGGCCCCGGTGCCTACCGTCTGCGAAACCTCCGCGCCGACCCGCGCATCAACATCCTGGCGATCGACCCCGAGACCCCCATGCGCTACGTGGAGGTGCGCGGGACCGCCGTCATCGAGGAGACCAAGGGTGCCGAACTGGTCCAGACGTTCAAGGACCACGCCGAGAAGTACGACCTGCCGGAGGAGGCGGGCAAGGTCGAGGCCGAGGCGACGGTCGTCAAGATCCGCGTCACGCCGAAGAAGATCGGCTACCACGAGCTGGACCCCAGCCGCATGGGCCCCGAGAGGCTCCAGAACCGCCGCCCCTAGAGGCGCGCCCCCAACGAGCGGGCCGGCTACGTGGCAAGCGCGTCGGCCGGACGCGCCACGCGGGGCATGAGCGTGGAGATGAGAACGCCGAGGGCCGCCATGGCGGTGAGGACGTAGTAGCCGTTGGTGAAGGCCGCGTCCTGGTAGAAGGCGGTCCCGTTCAGGACGTTGGACTCGTTCGACATCACGACGAACACCAACTGGAGCCCCAGGATGGCGATGACGGCGCCGAGCATGCCGCTCAGCCCGTTGGCGGGGGCCTGGTCGTCGGGCCCGACCACCGACACGATCATCGCGTTCGAGGTGCCCTGGACGACGCCGGTGCCGACGGCGACCACGATGCCGGTCAGGATGATCTCGGTGGTGGTGCGGTGGTACAGCGCGCACAGGAACAGCCCGGCGGTCAGCGTCAGACTGCCCGTGAGCCACACCGCGCGAGGCGGTATCGCGCGCAGCGCGTACCCGGTCAGCAGTCCCGCCGCGATCCAGGCCAGCGCGGCCGGGATGCCGATCAGCGCCAGGTGCGTGAGGCTCCAGCCCAGGCTCGCGGAGACGTGCGGGATCGCGGGGAACAGCGCCAGGAACGTCAGGACCGTGGGGGCGATGTTGGAGGTGCCGACGAGGAGCGCCGGCCCCGTCAGCACGGTGGACACCGACCGGCGGCCCAGGATCCGGACGTCGAAGATGGGCCGTGGTGTGCGGAGTTCGACCCTCACGAAGAGGGCGAACAGTACGCCGCCCCCGATCAGGCAGCCCAGGACGCCCGCGCTGGTCCAGCCCCAGTCCCCGCCCATGCCGACGCCGACGGCCACGAGGGCGGTCCCGGTGCCCATGAGGACTCCGCCCAGCCAGTCCAGCCCGGCCAGGGTGCCGCGTATCGGTGTCTCCGGGATCGCGGCGACGCACACGACGGAGAGCACGGTGACTCCGGCCATCGTCCACAGCACGCTGCGCCAGCCGAAGTGGTCCATCAGCAGGCCCGCCACGAGTGGGGACGCCAGGGAGGCGCCGCCCATGACGGCACCGATGACGGTGTACACGTTCGCCACGCGCTCTCGCGGGAAGAGGTCGCGCACGGAGGCGAGGACCAGCGCGGCGACCGGCCCGTAGAAGCCCGCCAGTGCGCGGCCGGCGAGCATGACCGTGTAGTTCGGGGACAGCGCCACGATCACGTCACCGACCAGGCCGACGACGATCAGCACGAGCATGACCTTGCGCTTGCCGTAGATCTGGCCGAACCGCATGGCGAACGGTGTGATCGCCAAGGTCACGATGAACAGCGTCACGACGAACCAGGCGATGTGCGTCGTACGGAAGTGCTGGGCCACGGCCGCCTGTGTGTTGCCGCTCATGGTGCCCACGATCGCGATGACCTGGGCGGGCCAGGTCACGGCGGCGAGGAGATACAGATAGCGCCCGCGGGACATCGGCGGGGGCTCCTCGGAGACGGTTTCGGGCGCTCTGACTGTGGTCATGGTGCGGCTCCTGTTGGCTGAGGGGAGGTCTCACTCGCGAGCCGTGAAGTACCCGGGCAGGCTGTTCATCATGATGATTACAGCGAGATTGCATGTGGCCTGCACAGGCAGTCAAGAGGCGCGTAACCAATCATTATGATGTTTGCCGATGCGGGGTGATCGCAGGGGTGGTCCCGGCCCGTGGCCCGACCCGCCCGGCCGCGCGTCGCGGCAGCCACGTACAGCGGCTGCCGTACGTCCAAGGGCCTGCTGAGAGACGACGACGATGACATCGCCGCGGATGAAGCATGGGGACACATTCCCTGGGGCTGCCTCCGGCCTCCGCCGGCCGGCCCCGAACGGGGCGCCGCCCTGTTGCCCCGATCCCGACAGGAGAGCTTTCTTCGTGGCTACCTTTCTCTACCGACTGGGTCATCTCGCGTTCCGGAGACGACGATGGGTGGCGTTGATATGGGTGGCGATCCTGGCCGCCACCGCCTTCGCCGCGGTCAAGGCCCCGGCGGCGCCCGAGGACGGGTTCGCGATGCCGGGCACGGAGTCCCAGAAGGCGTTCGACCTGCTGGACCAGCGCTTCCCCTCGGGCAACTCCGAGGGCGCCGACGCCCGCCTCGTCTTCGTCGCGCCGGACGGCCAGAAGATCACCGCGACGCCGTACAAGGACTCCGTCGACGAGGCCGTCACCGCGGTGGCCGACGGCGGACAGGTCGCGACCGCCCTCAACCCGTTCGAGGCGCACGCGGTGAGCGAGGACGGTACGACGGCGTACTCCGGCATCACCTACAACGCGAAGGCCGAAGACCTCACCGACGCCACGAAGAAGGTGCTCACCGACGCGGCCGACGAGGCACATGAGGCGGGGCTGACCGTCGAGATCGGCGGCTCCGCGCTGGGGGTCGCGCCCGAGTTCGGCGGGACCACCGAGATCATCGGCGTGGCCATCGCCGCCGTCGTACTGCTCGTCACCTTCGGGTCACTCGTGGCGGCGGGTCTGCCGCTGCTCACGGCGCTGCTGAGCATCGGCGTCGGCGTGGCCGGGATCGTCGCCGTCGGCCTCTCCACGACGACCACCACCCTCGCCCTGATGCTGGGGCTGGCGGTGGGCATCGACTACGCCGTGTTCATCGTCTCGCGCTACGCCTCCGAACGAGCCGCGGGCCACAGCCCCCCGGAGGCGGCGGCCCGCGCCACGGGTACGGCCGGCTCCGCCGTGGTGTTCGCGGGTCTCACCGTTGTCATCGCGCTCGCGGGACTGTCGGTGGTGGGTGTTCCCACGCTCACCAAGATGGGCCTGGCCGCGGCCGCCACGGTGGTCGTCGCCGTACTGATCGCGGTGACCCTGGTGCCCGCGGTCCTGGGCTTCGCGCCGAAGGCGGTCCTGCCCCGCAAGGTCCGCAAAGCTCGACCGGGCCGGGACGGTCACGACGTCGGAGCGTCGAGCACCCCGGCCTCAGGGGGTACGGAGCCGCCCCGCGCGGCCAAGGCGAATCTGGGCACGCGCTGGGCCCGCTTCGTGGTGGGCCGGCCCCTGCCGGTGCTTCTCCTGAGCATCGTGGGTCTGGGGATACTCGCGGTACCCACCCTCGATCTGCGCCTCGGCCTGCCCGGTGACGAGGCGCAGCCCACCTCGACCACCCAGCGCCGTGCCTACGACGCCCTGGCGGAAGGCTTCGGGCCGGGCTGCAACGGCCCCCTGACCGTGGTCGTCGACGCGAAGGGCGCACAGGCTCCGAAGGAGGCGGCGCAGGAGGTCGCCGAGAAGCTGGCCGCGACCGACGGTGTCGTCTCCGTGTCGCCCCCCATGTTCAACAAGTCCGGTGACACCGCGATCATCAGCGCCACCCCCTCCACCGGCCCCAGCGAGGCCGGGACCAAGGATCTCGTCCACACCCTCCGCGGGGAACGGGCCGGCCTGAAGGCCGACACCGGGGCGACCATGCTCGTCACCGGCACCACCGCGGTCAACATCGATGTGTCGCAGAAACTCACCGACGCGCTGGTGCCCTATCTGGTGGTCGTGGTGAGCCTGGCCTTCCTGCTGCTGATGATCGTCTTCCGATCCGTCCTCGTACCGCTGAAGGCCGCTCTGGGCTTCCTGCTCTCCGTGGCCGCGTCGTTCGGAGTGATCGTCGCGATCTTCCAGTGGGGCTGGCTGGCCGACCTCGTCGGTGTCGAACAGACCGGTCCCGTGATGAGCATGATGCCGATCTTCCTGATCGGCGTGGTCTTCGGCCTCGCCATGGACTACGAGGTCTTCCTCGTGACCCGGATGCGTGAGGCGTACATTCACGGTGAAAGGCCGGGGCAGGCCATCGTCACCGGATTCCGGCACAGCGCACGCGTCGTCGTCGCGGCCGCCGTCATCATGATCGCCGTCTTCGCCGGATTCATCGGGTCCGGAGAATCCCTCATCAAGATGATGGGCGTGGGACTCGCCTCCGCCATCTTCTTCGACGCGTTCGTCGTCCGTATGACCATCGTCCCCGCCGTCCTGGCCCTTCTGGGCGACAAGGCGTGGTGGATGCCGCGCTGGCTGGACAAGATCGTGCCCAACGTGGACGTGGAAGGCGAGGCGCTGGGCCAGGGACAGTCCGGCCGGGCCGGGCCGGGACACCTGGACGAGCAGGACCGCGAAGCGGTTCACGTCTGAGAGTCCGGTACGCGAGCGGGAGGTCCACGCGTGTGGCGACACGCGTGGGCCTCCTCCCGGACGGACCCGGCGCTCTCCATCGCCGACGATGGTCGGACCTGAGGAGGAAGAGTCCAGTATGACCACCGATCGGTACTATCCGGACAGGCGTCGGCCCACCAGGGGCGACTGCCTTCTCGCCCTCGCTCTGTACGGTGTCTCGGTCGCCGGGCTCTCCATGACCGACGAACTGGGTCCGTCCGGCCTCGCACTCATGGCGGCCGGGTGCACCATGCTGGTCTGGCACCGGGCCCGCCCCCGGACGGTGGTCGTGCTGGCCACCCTGTGCACCGTCGCCGTGGGAATCCTGGGCGGCGAGTTCAGCCCGCTGCTGATGGCCCCGGTGCTCGCAGCCGTCTATCTCCTGCCCCAGCGGGTCGAGCGACGTACGGCCCAGCTCTTCACGCTCGCCGCCGTGAGCCTGCTGCTGATCACGTCGCTGACGTTCGGGACGGGAGGAATCCTGGGCCATGAACGGCTCGGCTTCGCCCCATGGGTGTTTCTCGCCGTCGCCATCGGCGACGCGGTCCGCAACCGACGTGACTATGTGAGCGCGGTGGAGGCGCGGGCCGAACTGGCCGAGCGCACGCGCGAAGAAGAGGCGCGGCAGCGGGTCGGCGAGGAACGTATGAGAATCGCCCGCGACCTGCACGACGTCATCGCCCACCACATCGCGCTCGCCCACGCCCAGGCCGGCACCGCCGCCCACCTGCTGCGCAGCAACCCCGGCCAGGCCCAGCGCCTGCTGGATCACCTCACGGACACCACGTCCTCGGCGCTACGGGAACTGAAGGCGACCCTCGGCCTGCTGCGCCGGCCCGACCACCCGGACGCTCCCCTTGAACCCGCCCCCGGACTGGCCCAACTGCCCGACCTGGTCGCCGCGTTCGAGAAAGCGGGACTGGAGGTCACCGTCTCCCGGCAGGGGACGGCGGAGCCCCTTTCCCCCGGCGTCGATCTGACGGCCTACCGAGTCATCCAGGAATCGCTCACCAACGTGGCCAAACACGCGGGCACCGGCGAGGCCGCCGTACAGCTGGACTACTCCCGCCGATGCCTCACGATCACCGTCTCCGACGACGGACAGCCGATCGAACCGGCGGACCGCACCCCCGGCTACGGACTGATCGGCATGCGGGAACGGGCCCGCTCCGCCGGCGGACACCTCCTCGCGGGCCGTCGTCCGCAGGGCGGATTCGAAGTGACCATGGAACTGCCCCTGCGGAACAACCATCCGGACCGGAGCGGCGGGCCCGACGAGGAAAGCGTGGAGCCGTGACCATCCGGGTAGTACTGGCGGACGACCAGGCCCTGCTTCTCGGGACCTTTCGACTACTGATCGATTCCTGCGACGACATGGAAGTGGTCGCGGTCGCGGGCGACGGGAACGAAGCCGTCGCGGCGGTACGGGCCACCCGCCCCGACGTGATCGTGATGGACATCCGCATGCCCGGCCTCGACGGCCTCGCGGCGACCGCCGAGATCTGCCGGGACGACACACTGCGCGACACCAAGGTCCTGATCCTCACGACCTTCGAGACGGACGAGTACGTCGCCCAGGCCCTGCGCGCCGGCGCCGGCGGATTCCTCGGCAAGGACGTCGAATCGGGCGCGTTCCTCGACGCCATCCGTACGGTGGCGGCCGGCGACGCACTGCTGTCCCCCTCGGCGGCCCGCTCCCTGATCAGCGACTTCCTGGCCCGCCCGGCCCGCGGCCGGCCGGGCTCCGCCGCGGCAGCCCTGGAGGTCCTCACCGCACGCGAACGCGAGGTCACGGCCCACGTGGCGGCCGGCCTCTCCAACGACGAGATCGCCGCACAGCTCTACGTCAGCCCCCTGACGGTCCGCACCCACGTCCACCGCGCCATAGCCAAACTGAACGCCCGCGACCGCGCCCAACTGGTAGTCATCGCTTACCAGTCGGGCCTGGTCCAACCATGAACGCCTGACGCCGGCCGCGGTCACACACCAACGAGGGCCGCTGCCCCGACCATGGGGCAGCGGCCCTCGTGCGTCCTCGGGCCAAGTGGCCGGACTTCGCGGTTTAGATGTCGAAGTACAGCTCGATAAGCCTCCTGAAGTGCATAGATCCTCTGGTGAGGAGCTGGCCGGTGCACAACCGGTGCACATGGCGGGGAAGGGAAGGGCTCTGCCTGGGCCTGCCGTCGTCCAGGGCACCCGTAGTCGGGTTGCGGCCTGTGTGACGTCGGCCTGCCAGTCGCGCCGACAGGCAGGCGAGCCCCACCCTCCGGGAACTCTCGGAGCCCGCTACTGGGCGGCCTTGGCGCATGGTGAGTCACTGTCAGGGACGATCTTGATGCGGGCGTCCTCCAGACGGATGCTTGTGTTTTGGTTGGCGGCGGGGTCCCAGAACTCGAGCCGGTCACCGGATTGCCCAAAGATCACCACCGGAATGCTACGGGGAGGCGAGGCTCCGTAGTACGGCGCTTCGCGGGAGGTTGGCTCCACGCACGCGTACTCGGCGCTGACGCCGAAGTAGTCCGGGATGTCGTGGCCGGCCGTGGCGAGCGCGCGATTCTCCGCGCCACTGTTCGCCGCCGTGTGGAGGATGAGCAGGCTGAACGCCATGCTCATGCCTAGACCAAGGGTCACCGCAGGGGCCCAGGACAGCCATGGCCCTTGAACTCGCAGGGAGGGGGCGAGGAATCGCATCCACCCCAGGTAGGCAACCGGCAGCAGTGCCGTTGCGACGAATACGCATAGCACCCAGAGTCCCGCCTGAATGTTGCCCAGCCCGTCGCTTCCGAGAGTGGGGCGCACGCCGAACGGCGACAAATACGCTCGCTGGACGAGTGCCCCGAGCCATGGCACCAGGGGAACCGCGAGGGGCACGGCCAGCGGGACCAGCCACGGAAGCGCGCGGTGAGTGGGGGTGCGCCGCGCCGCCAGAAGGGTTCCGCCCAGCAGATAGCTCCCGGCCAGGGCCACGAGCGGACCGCCAACTTGTGGGTCGTCCAAGCCGACCGCGGGCCAGAGCCCGGCACCGAGCAAGAGGATCGCCGTCGCGGTGAAGACGAGCGCCAAGACTGCCAGGACGTGCCAGCTTCGAGACACCGAGGGGCTGCCGACCTCGTGGACCTCTGGGTCCAGCCGCCGCAGTGCCAGCGGGTGGTGCGAGAACTCGGCCCGAGCGGCTCGTCGTGTACGCGCCAGGCGACGCGGTCGGGGCTCGTCGAGCCCGGTCGGGACGCGGACCAGCCGGACAGTGCCCGCATGCGGATCGTGCCCGCCGGTCCTGATGGCCAGGTGGAGCGCGTGGCTGATCCGTCGACTCAGCGGTCTCCGCTTGCCCCGCAGGTGCCATTCGATCTGTGGTCGCTGGACTCGCTCAACAAGGTAGGCGTCGCGACAGTGCAGGGAGAGCTCAGCATTCTGGGCCAGCGTGTCGAGGGTGGCGACCGCCTGTTCGACCGCTGTCTCGCGAACCGCGCGGATGCGGATCTCAAGCACGCGCAGCGTCCAGCTCGCGTCCGTGGTTACCGTGGTCTCCCCGGCCAATGCCTCGCGTATGGGCCAGCCCATCACGTCGCAGACCTGCTGGAGCAGGTCCAGTTCCTCAGGGTGGTCTAGGACCTCCGCGACGATGCGGATACGCCGGTTGAAGGGCAGCCCGGCCGGGCTCGCAGGCCCCGGGTCCGGCTGGGGGGCGGAACTCTGCCGGGCCGGGCCCGGTCCGGAAATCGGAGTGCTCATAGGTGGATTCTGCCGTCACAGCCACTGCGCACCTGCGGGCCGTGACCCGTCGGCGCCCCCACCCGTCTCGCGCGGCGGTTGCTCGCACATCTGGAAATGGCATTACGCCGTGAGCCGGGGTCTCGGTGGAGCTAAGAGAGCAGGAACGGAGTTCGTCGTTTGCTGTCTCGACACGAACCTCAATGCGCCGGTGGTCTCCCAACAGGTGCACTCGGGGCGTAGCGGTGCTCGCATTGGTCGGCGGGTCCGAAGCCCACCAGGACGCACCTGTTCGCAGAGTCTCGGGTGTCCGGACGCCGGGACCGTACTCCGCCGCGGTGCGCTTGTCCCGCCAGGAACGGTGTGGTGTGGGTCAAGTGGTTGGATTCGGCGGGCGAACTCTGAGAATTTCGAGGTCCCTTCTCGATTTACCTGCGTCGCCTTGTTGGATGGCACAAGATGAGAGGCATCGTTGTCGGTCCTGCTGGCGGGACCGCTAAGCGCAGGGGGAACTGTGGCGGAACTCGTCATGATGCCGGTGGACAGTGACGGCGATGGCGCCGCTGTTTTTGAGGTCGATCGTGAGTTGGTGGGATCCGACTTGGAGCTCGCGGCGGACGACGGCCTGGTGGCGCGTGCGCACACCTCGCTCCGTGAAGCACTGGACCGTGTCAGGCCGGCGTTGTCGCAGGTCTCCGAGACCGTTATGGAGCTCAAGCCGGACGAGATGGAGATCGAGTTCGGTCTGAAGATCGGCGGTGAGAGCGGCGTGATCATCGCCAAGGGTACGACCGAGGTGAACTTCGCCGTCCGAGTGGTCTGGAAGCGCAGCTAGTCCACATGCATGTGCGACGTGAGGGCTTCATCGTCAAGATCCGGTCGGCAGCTTCTGGTGCACCCGTCGGTCTCGGGTTCGTAGTCGGAGCCCGACACATCGTCACCTGCGCACACGTCATCAACGCGGCGCTCGGGCGCGACAAATACCAGACCGAGCGCCCACTCGATGACGTCCGTGTCCAGGTCGAGTTCGCGCTGCTGGGCGACGTCGACGGCGCACCGCTGCGTGCCTGCCGGGTGGCCGCGTGGGATCCGCCGGGAGGCCGAGGTGACTCTGGGCGTGATGTGGCGGGGCTGTTCATTGTCGGCGGAGACACGTTGCCTGTGGGGGCGGGGCCGGCGAGGTTGCTCGATGCGCATGAGGGTACGGCCGCCGACGCGGACGTATCGGTGTTCGGCTTTCCAGGCACTCCCAATCGTAAAGAGAAGGGAGCGTGGACAAGCTGTTCCATCAGGGGAACGGTCGGTGGTGGTCTGATCCAGCTGGATTCCCGTGCCGAGGCTGCACTGCGGGCTCAGCCCGGATACAGCGGCTCGCCGGTCGTGGCGGTGGACCGCTGGGGTGACGCGGCAGTGGGGATGCTCGTCATCGCCAGTAAAGGGGGCGCCGCGCACGACGCGTACGCGTTGCCCCTCTCCGAGGTGGCAGCCGTCTGGCCCGATGTTCTGGGCCGGTCGGTGCTTCCGCCCTGCCCCTACCGAGGGTTGCAGCCGTTTACCGCCGCCGACGCGCAGGCCGGCGTGTTCGTTGGGCGGGAGCGTGAAGTTGAACGGCTCCGGGGCATGGTGAAAAGACAGCCTCTTGTTGTGGTCACGGGCCCTTCCGGTGTGGGGAAGTCTTCCCTTGTCGCGGCCGGACTGCAGCCCGCGCTTTCAGCGGACGGGTGGGTCGTGGCCCCTTTCCGCCCGGGGGTGACTCCGTACGAGTCAGTTGCCCGCGCTCTGCTTGATCTTGAACGTCCAGGAGCAAGCCACTCCCTTGAACAGTTGGACCACCGGGCCCAGGCACTGCGCAGAGACGGGTTTTGGCATGTTGCTTCCAAGATCGCATTGCTGACGGGTAAGCGTCTGGCTCTGATTGGAGATCAATTCGAAGAGGTCTTCAGCGCTGCCCCGGATACTGAGAAGGCCCTGGAGTTTCTGCGGCAACTGCTCCCGCTCCCCGGGACGGTGCCGGATCCGAGGGTTCGGCTGGTCTGTACGTTGCGTGCCGACTTTCTGCCCGATCTTTTGGCGTTACCAGATGTTGGTCCCCGACTTCAGGACCGGCAGTTGAACGTCTCTCCGCTGGACGAGGCCGCCCTGACGAGAGTCATTGTCGAACCGGCTCAGCTCGCCGGCGTGGTCTTCAGTTCAGGGCTGCCGGAAAGTATCGCTGCAGAAGCGGGCAGGGCATCGGGAAGTCTGCCGCTGCTGGAGTTCACCCTGACCGAACTGTGGCCGCTCCAGCGTCAGCGCCAGATAAGTTTTGACAGTTATCACGGTCTCGGAGGGGTATCCGGGGCCTTGAACCAACATGCGGAGAATGCCTATCACTGGCTACGGAACCAAATCCCACTGGGTGAACAGAGAATCCGACGTACTCTCCTCTCTATGATTCGTGCCCGTGGCGGATCGTCTAGTGCCGTGCGCTTCACAGCGGATCGCGCTCACCTCGGAAAAGACTGGGACGTCGCCCAGTTACTAGCAGAACCTGACCGCCGTCTCGTCATTCTGGGATCCGATGGTCCTCAGACGGCCGAGATTGCCCATGAGGCGATCATTCGGGAGTGGAGCAGGCTGGCCGCCTGGGTTGAGGAGGACGCGGATTTTCAGCAGTGGCTTGCGGTGATGGAAGAACGGGCGCGAGACGGCGACCTGTTGTCCGACACTCGAGTAGCCGAAGCACAGCGATGGCTCGGTGAACGCGGACCAGATATTCCTCATGAAGTCGCCGACCTCATAGAGCTGAGCAATACGGTGATCCTCGAGCAGCAGAAAACCCGGCATTTACTCAGCCAGACGCAAGAAGTCACCGAGCAGCTTCTGGAGCGGTCCGCTGAGTTGGAGGTGCGACAGAGGCATCTTCAGAGATCCAATATCGAACTGGAGGAGAAAGCCGAGATTCTGGCCCAGCAGAACCATGACATCGAGGTCAAAAATGCCGAGATCGAAGAGGCGCGACAGGTATTGCAGGAGCGGGCTGAATGGCTCGCTCTTTCGATCCGGTTCAAGTCCGAGTTCATTGCCAATATGTCGCACGAGCTACGAACCCCTCTCAACTCCCTCCTGATTCTGGCCAAGTTACTCGCCGAAAACTCAGACAGCACTCTCTCCTCCAAGCAAGTTGATTTCGCCGAGACGATTCACGCGGCTGGTCTCGATGTGCTTCAACTGGTCGAAGACACTCTCGATCTTTCGATGGCGGAGTCGGGCACGATGGGTGTCAAGACGACCGGTGCACTGATCAGTCAGCTCGCTCGCGATCTTGAGGCCACTTTCCGACCGCTGGCCGAGACGAAACAGCTCGAGTTCACCGTACGCATCGAACCCGAGACGCCTCCCACGCTCCGTACCGACGAGCACCGACTACGGCAGGCCGTGCACCATCTGCTGTCTAATGCGGTGAAGTTCACCGATGCCGGATCGGTTAGCCTGGTCATCGGGCCTGCTGACGAGGATGTGCCGCAGGCTGTCCAGGAGCGATTCAGCTATTTTGGTTCACCGTTTGACTCGACTGCGGGACTCATCGCGTTCACTGTGACAGACACCGGCATTGGAATCACCGAAGCTGAACAAAGAGTGATCTTCGGGGCGTTCAAACAGGGCGGCGACGGGATCAAGCAAACATACGGTGGTACGGGACTCGGACTGTCCCTCTCGCAGGAAATCGTTCGGTTGCTCGGCGGCGAAATCCACGTGCGGAGCACGCCGGGGCACGGTTCCACGTTCACTGCCTTACTACCACTTGGCCCAGGCGACACACCGCCGCGCAGCCTGCCCCCGGCAGCGGCGCACGAAGAACTTCCAGCGCTCCTCGGGAAGCGCAACCACCAAGACACTGATTCCGTCCGACGGGACGGTACGTGGCGTCGGCCCGCACTCCATTCGCGCTCCAACACGCGATTCGGTGGCGAATTGGTGTTGATCGTCGGCGACGACATCCGTCATACGTTCACCGTCACCAGTGTCCTGGAACGGCACGGATTGAATGTGCTGCACGCTGATGACGGTCGCGAGGTCGTCCAAGTCCTGGAGCAACACGACGTGGCGGTCGTCCTGATCGATGTCACGACACGAGAGGCGGACGGATATGCGGCGGTCGCGGCGATCCGTGCCACACCGCGTCGCGCCGGGCTGCCACTCATCGTGTCGATCGCTACCGCGACGGAGGGGTACCTGGAAAAGGCCCTCGATTCGGGTGCGTCCGACTGCATGGTCAAATCTGTCAACCCTGACGTCCTGCTGCCCATGCTGCGTCGATGGCTTACAGGCTCCGTCGACCAAGACCCGTCCGATCCGAGTGAACGTGGCTGACGCACAGTACGGATCGCTCATACACGCGGCCGATGGGCTGTGGGCTCCTGCCATGGCGCACAGAGATCGACGAGCCGAAGATGCTCTCGTGGTGAAGCAGCCGGGGAGCTGATGCAGCGTTTCCGCAGCCGACGGTGCTGCCCTGCGGGCCGAGCTGTTCCCAAAATGCAGCACCCAGGAAATGGTGGGCTGTTGTGAACGAGCTTTGGAGAGCGCCAAGCAACATCAGGCGGTTTCGCGAGAGACGCTCGGAGATCTTCAGTCGAACTACGATCAGTTGGCCGCACTCGCGGATCAAGCCGGAGCGTTGGTGGATCTGTTGTTGCGCAACCAAGCGGCCCGTGAGCTCAGCCGCGAGCAGTTCACGGCCGAGGTACGCGCGGCCCTTGGTTCCTCTCCTCTCTTTAAGAAATCGGACTGACCAATCCGATCGTCTGAGGTGGCGCTTCATGCGGTATGCCCAGTGGCCTTAGCGCGAGTACCGACGAGCCATCAGCGGACGTCAGTGGCTCATCACATCACCCGCAACCGTCGCAAGAAGCAGTAGAGCGCCGCACGCCGACCAGATCCAGCCGCTGTTCCCCATCCGCCGGTTGCCGGTGCGACTCCTCTGTAACACTCCAGCTGACGGGCCCATGCACTGAATCGGGGGTAGGACAGTGGCACAACCGCGCAAGGGGTACTACCGGGCGGCGCACTACGTGCGACCGACGAATGTATCCAGCAAGGTCAAGATGCCAGCGTTCTGGGTGGTCGTGGTCGGTGTTCTCTTGGTGATCGCTGCCTGGAACACTCTCTTCGGCGATGGCGGCGACAAGACGACGCCGGAGCCTCAGCGCACGGCTCAGTCAGCCACGGAATCGCCGTCCGGTTAGTTTTCGGAAGGCTTGTCCCCAAGGGAACGTGGTGCGGGTGTTCTGGCTCCGGCCATGTGGCTCCTCGGATTCAGATCCTCTTGCAACCGGGGGAGTAGATCGAAGCCGTTCCCAGCACAACTGCCAGTCATTCAGCTGCTCGTCAGGTACTCCGCAGGCGGTCAGATAGACGCCCGTTGTCCGCCATGTCCTGGGCAAATCCTTGCGGTTGAGGAGGTTGCTGACCGTTCCGGGAGCGATCTGCCCGCCAGAGCGGTGGCTGATGGCCGCATGCGTGAGGGAGCTGGCGATGCGCACCTGCCCCAGCGCGTGGAAGAACCCTTCGACGGTGCGGATGGCTGCAGGATCTGGCCACGTTCGTTGGCCGGCATGCACGTCACTAGGGCTGCTGGACACAGGAGGTCGGCTGAAGGCGGGATTCCAGCCTAGCGCGAGCCGGCCGTTGCTGTTGCGCTCCCGTCCCTGGGGAACGGGGCGACCCTTTGCCGAAAGTGACCTTCGCAGCTCGCGAAAGACAGAGTCGAGCTCCAGCCGCTCGGGGCCTCCTGAGATACCGGAGGTGAGGATGGCGAGCAGCTCGCCGGTGAAAGCGGTGTGGGGTTCTCCGGGTGGGGCGAGCGCCTGACGGTTCTCAGAGGCCGCGGCCAGCAAGTAGCTCCCTTCGACATCGGCTTGGGCAGCCAACTCCGACGGCCCCATCGTTCCCAGAGCTTGTCCGCCGTAGCAGCAGTCGAGAATGACGACCGTTCGTTCCGCTCGCCCCTCCAGCAGAGCGCCACGGAGCCATCCGTACGGAATCCCTGTTTCGACCCTTTGCTGTTTGGATTGAGGCAGCCCTAGATAGAGCTCGCCCTCTGGCGTGACCAGGCCATGCCCCGCGTAGTACACGAGCAGCGTGTCCCTGGCTGTGGCACTGGCGTCGCGTAGGGAGTCCATGGCCGCCATCGCGCTGGGCGGGTTGGAAAGCACGATGCAGTCGTCTCTGCCAAGACTCCACGACATGGGCCCGGTGAGCACCTCTGCCATGGAGTTGAGGTTGTTGGAGACGGCCGGTAGATCTTCGAGGAAGTCGTACGTGCTCGTTCCGATCAATACCGCCTTCGAGGCGCCGGGATCTGGGAACACGCTCAACCTGCCGAGCCCTCCCCGCCGTTCCGCCGACTCTCTTGGAGTAGCCGTGTGATTCGTTCGATCTCCTCGTCACTGCAGTCGGTCAAGGCGTCAACGAGATCCTCGTGGCGGACCGTCACGCGCGAGGCTCGTGGACGTGTCTGCTTCCAAGCGGCAAGCGTGAGAGCAAAGTTCGCAGCGCTCCATCCGTTCTCCGTGACCAACTGCAGGATGTCGGAGACTGCCCCCATCTCGCCCTCGCGCGGCGGTTGCTCGCACATTTCGACGCTGGCAGTACGCCGGATGTCGGGGTCTCGGCGGAGCCAAGTGAGCAAAGAACGGAGTTCGTCGTCTGCTGGCTCGACACGAACCTCAACGCGCATGTGATCCCCCTACTGTCGCGTTCCGGGCGGTGGCGGTCTCAACCATGGTCGGGCACGGTCGGACGCGGAGGGGATGTCTTCGCTCAACCTCTCTGCGGAGAAGCGGGACGCGGCGCAGAAGGGTCTATGCGGCGGCTCGATATCGTCGGCCGATCGCCTTGCGGGCCTTCTCAACCGCTCCCATTACGCGGTGGACGTACCGGCGGAGAGTAAATGCAGGGTCCTCGTGACCGAGGAGGTCGGCCAGGGTGTAGACGTCCACGCCTTCGTTGATCGCCTCGGCCTCTGCCAACAGGCTTGTCGTTGAGGGTCTTTATCGTGCCGATCGCCTCCAGGCCACCCTTCCAAAGGTAGTTGAAGTAGTTCTTGGTCACTGGCTTGTGCTCCCGTGTGGTGAAACCCAGGCGCACCCAGATTGAGGCCGGCGGACGCGGCTGGTCGATTACGCGTTGGCCGGGACGCTCACCGCTCGCGCCCGCTCGTACAGGGCTTGTGC
Source organism: Streptomyces sp. NPDC057307 (assembly GCF_042667665.1). Lineage (NCBI taxonomy): Bacteria > Bacillati > Actinomycetota > Actinomycetes > Kitasatosporales > Streptomycetaceae > Streptomyces > Streptomyces sp. NPDC057307. The sequence goes on from NZ_JBHUZM010000064.1 coordinate 31,376, forward strand.
CGGGCGGTTGCGCAGGTGGGGACGTAGTAGTGCCTTCATCTGCACGACGCGCTCGTCGGCGCGCCCCGACTGGACCAACGGGTAGTCGTCAAGGACGCGGCCCCAGGTAGCGCATGCGGCCTCCAAGTGACCTAGTTCCAGTTGTCGTTCCGCGAGCATGGCGTCGTAGCGGACGCGGGTCCTGCGGTACACGTCATGGCGGAGCTGCGACGATTCTTCAAGGTTCTTGACCGAGCCGGCTACGTCTCCAAGGCCGTATTGAACCTGTGCGACGTGGTAGGCGAGGGACGACGGGTCGTAGCTACCGAATGCCGCAGTTCGTGATTCGGCCTTCTCCATCGCAACTTCCGCTTCCTTTATGAGCTGGAGCGCGTTCCGGCGGTCGCCCGAGGCGGCGTAGGCGTGGGCCTGCTGTCCCGCGAGGAATGCCCGCATGCGCGGGCCGGCGGCGGGCGAGGCAGCGGCGGCTGCGTTCGCCAGGCGGAGGGCGGGGGCGTGGTGGTTGAGGTCCACCGCCTGAAGGCTCATCCCGCGCAGGGTGGTGCAGTACGTGAGATGGTCCTCGGCGGCACCCGCGAGTTCCAGGGCTTTGACGTAGTAGCGCTGTGCCAGGCCGTGGAGGCCCTCGTCCACGGCCATGTACCCCGTGAGATAGAGGAGGTCGGAGGCCGCCGACAGCATGGCCTTGCGTACGTCAGTGGTGCCGTCAGCCCGAAGATGGGGCCCGACCGTATTGACCAGGAACGCGGCAGCCATCGGCCGTGCATGGCGTCCGCCGAACATGTCGTCCAGCTCGGAGACTTTCTCCGTCATGGCGATCACTGCATCGACTTCGGCGAATCCGATGCGGCGGGATCGGCCGGCCTGCACGGCTTCCATCCGGCCTACGACCTCTGGCCAGTTCGGGATGGTGAGCGCGACGGAGAACAGGGCCGAGCCCATGACACCGCGGCGGGATGGGTCCATGTCTTGCCTCCCCAGGTTGAGCAACCCTTCAACGGTAGCTCCGGGAGCGAACTGACCATCCAGCGGTGAGGGAAGCCCCGCGTCTACGTGAGTGATCGGACGGCCGAGCCTGCGCGCGAGGGCCTCCAGGATGAGCGGACGGACTTCCTTCCTCGGTACCGTCCCGTCCAGCCAGTGGCTCACCGCTGAGGCGTCGTATTTCAACGGTCGGCCCTGCTCGGTACCGACCCTGTTGACGGCAGTGGCGAACTGGCTGTGGCTCCACGCCGACTCGTTGAGCAGGTGACTCAGGCACCCGTTTTGCTCGCGCTTGGCCATGGCGTAGCTCCCCGCGTTCCGCGAACTTTCAACGCTTTCAATTTGCCGCGCTGCGCACACGGTACCGCTGTGCGTGTTCGTCCGGTTGCGTAGTGCGTGCAGGAACACCAGGCCCGTATGGCCATACATGACAGCGCCGGACTGCTGCTTGCAGCGCGACGAAGCGGACTGGCGGCACGCAGAACGCGAAGCCCCGTCCAGGTCGGGCCCGCTGGTACACGATCTCGGAGGGAATTCCCGTGCATCCGACGCTTCTGGCACAGCGCGCTCCCGCTCTGCTCTCTCCGCGTTTACCGGCCCGCCTCGACAGGATCCCGGTAGGTGGCGAGACGGCGACTTGGAGACGGCCGATGAGAAGTGCGCACGCCGACATGTCGTTCGACGCCGATCCGAGGCATGTGAAGGCCGCGCGTCGGGTGACGGCAGCCGTGCTGGAGAGGGCCGGCGTCAGGGACCGCGAAATGGTCGGGACGGTGCAGCTGCTGGTCAGCGAGATCGTCACCAACGCCATCGTCCACGGCACCGCCAACTCGGTCTCTTTCCAGGTCACTTGTGACCCCGCCGGTGACGTTCTGATTCAGGTCGACGACCACTCCTCCGGTGGCCCGGAGGTGCGGGAGCCGGGTCCGGATGACGAGGGTGGACGCGGCATGCAGCTCGTCTCTTTCCTCGCCCGTGACTGGGGCCGCAAAGGCACCTGCACCTGGTGCACGTTCACTGCCGGGAGCGGCTGATGCGCTGCTCCTCGATGGTCCTTGCCGAGACCGTCCGGGCCACAGCACCCCCGGTTGAGCGGTGGTCTCCACCCCTCGATTCCGAGGGTCTCGCCCGCATCGCCAGCCTGCTTCGTCAGGTGAAGCCACTGGAGGCGATCGCGGACGACATTGGTGACGTCCTGGGCGAACAGGACCCCCGTGAGAGCGAGTTCGGAGAGATCGCCGAGCGGTTGCGTGGCCATCTCCTGCGGCTCGTGGCTATCGCCAACGCCGCCGGGGACGGGGGCGGGGACGCCGAGGTGTGCCGTCTTCTTCAGCGTGCGCGCACGCTGCGCTCCGAGGCCCTGCCGGACGACTCCCGCCAGGCACTCGGGCAGCTGCGGCGGATGGCCGCGCTCGTCAACGACCTGCTGGAACGGCTGGTGGAAACCAACATTGTGAAGGAGGTCGCGTGACGGCCGCCTCTGCTGGCCCCGGCCCACGCGCCGGTCCGCCCCGCTCAAGGTCGATTGCCGACTCTGATGGAAACCACGCGGAGGGCAGGGCCGCTGACAAGACAGCCAAGACCCAGGACAGACCGGGAGACGGCGGGCGCCAACGGCCCCGTCTCGACCTGAACGGCAGCACAACTGCCAATTCCTTCTGGGCCGGTTGGCCCGCCACTCCGCTCAGGGCATTCGAAGCCCGCTCACGTACTTCCCGGAGACCCCACCATGCGCACCACGATCGCTGACGCAGACAGCACCACTCCCGTCCAGGAGATCGCCGACGCTCTCCGCGCCGCGTTCCGTCAGCACGGCCTTGCCGTTCCCGGTCTGTCTGTAGTCCGGGGCAAGCTGGAGCTGGGCGAGGTCACCGTCGCCACCGCCGACCGGCTCGCCTCTCTCCTGGGCGCTCCGGCACAAACGGTCGAACGGAACCTGGAGGAATGGCCCGAGGTGCGGCAGGTCATGCGATGTCTCGGCGCGGCCTTCGCAGCAGTGACCGGCGGCGGCTTCCTCGATCTGTACTTCCACCACGACTGTGTCCGCTGCGACAGCGACGCTGCCCTGGCACTCAGCCCCATCGACGCACAGGCCGCGCGAGGTCTCCTGGCCGCTCTCCGATCGCGAGCATGACCACCCCGGCCGCCCGTACCCGCTGAAGGAGGAACCCGTGTTAACTCCGCCTGTCTATCCGGACTTTGAGCGCGCGTATCTGGATGTGCTCGGTCATCTGGTGGATCGGTTCGAATACCGGAACGCACCGCGTGGAAACACCGCGCGCGAGCGTATCGGGCTCAGTTTCCAGATCGCCGATCCACGTGCGCGTCTTCCGTATCTGGCCGAGCGGAAGGTCAATCCTGTCTGGCATTTCGCCGAGGCGCTCTGGTACCTCGCCGGCCGCAACGACGTGGAGATGCTGGCGTACTACGCGCCGCATGTGCGGCAGTTCTCGCGTGACGGCCGGACGATGGGCGGCTCCGCGTACGGCTCGCGCATGTTCAACCCGACCACGCCCGGCGGCACATCACCGTTCGACCAGGTCCTGGAGCTGCTGCGTACGGAGCAGGACAGCAAACGCGGCCTGCTGCCGATCTTCACCGCCGACGAACTGGCCGTGACCGACAACCCCGACATGTCCTGCGTGGTCGCCCTGCACCTCCTCGTACGCGAGGGCCGACTCCACATGGTCTGCTACATGCGGGCCAACGACTGCGACCGCGGGCTGCTGTCCGACACGTTCTCCTTCACGATGATCCAGGAGTTCGCCGCCGTACAGCTCGGTCTCGAACTGGGCACCTACACCCATCACATCGGCTCGGCGCATGTCGGCGAGCGCGACGTCCCGCGCATCAGGCGGGTCCTGGCCGAGGCCGAACTCCGCGCGCCACAGGCGCGGTTCCCGTTCCCGACCATGCCTGCCGGTACATCCTTCTCGACCATCTCCGACCTCCTCGTACACGAGGAGAGACTGCGCAACGGCCGGGGCCGCCTGCAGCCGCAGGAGATCGCGGCGCTCGGCTTCGACCCGTACTGGCAGCAGGTGCTGCTGCTGTTCGAGGTGCACCGGCAGATCCGCCACTGCCCGGCGGACCCGGTCGAGGAGAGCGTGCTGGAAGCCCTCGCCCCCGGGTTTCGCTGGCTGGTGGCGCACCGCTGGCCCAAGCGCATGCCGCCCGGGAAGGAAGTCGGGTCATGACGATGCCCGGGAGGCCGTCGTGGAGCGGCGGTGTGGTCGACGGCGTCGACTGGGACCGGTGGACGGTGATCCTCTGCAAGCCGGACTGCGCGGAAACCGGACTCACAAACCAGGTCCTTGAGCGGATCGCCGCCTGCGGCGTCACCGTCCTCGGCCGACTCGACCTTACGGCGAGGGCGTGGCAGGCCCACGTGCACTACTGGGATCTGCTGGTGGACGCCGACTGGTTCACCGGCCGGGACATTCCCACCGCGCTGGATGCCCTGTACGCGGACAAGCCGGTGACCGTCGCCCTCGCCCATGGCGAGGCCGGTATCCACGGCAGGGTGCGTGACCTGCTCGGGCACTTCGACCCCACGCAGGCCGCCAAGGGGACCATCCGCGGGGACCTCGGCCGCGACAGCCTGGAGGCGGCGCTCGCCGGCGGCCGGCTGGTGAACAACCTCGTGCACACCTCGGACGACCCCGACGCCGCGCGCCGGGACTTCGGCACCTGGTACGGCGCCCGCCGCCGCAGGCTGCTCACCCCGCCCGCGCCGCACCCGCCGCACCCGCGTGCCGCAGCCGACCACCCGCTCCGGCACACCCCCGACTGGAGATCCGCATGAACACACCCGATGCCCCGTTACGCCGTGCCCTGCCCATCCTGTCCCCCGAGAAGATCGGCGGACTCAAGCCGGAACTCGCCGACGTGATCGAGTACCGCAAATCGGGGCTGTCGCTGAACTGGATCGTCGGCTGCCCGCTGGAGTGCGGATACTGCGTCCGGCACCTCTTCGACAACTTCGAAATGAAGACCCCCCGCCGCCTCATGAGCGACGAGGAGGCCGTCACCCGCCTCGTCGGGCACCCCTACTTCCGGCCGCACAAGACACCCGTCCAGCTCCTGAACCGGGCCACGGACCCCATGCTCCCCATCGTCAAACCGCACGTGTTCACCGTGCTGCGGGCCCTGGACGAACAGGGCCTGACCAACCACGTACTGATCATCACCCGGTGGCGCGTGACGCCCGAGGACTGCACGATCCTCAACAGCTTCACCCACCTGCGCCTGACCGTCCTCGTCACCCACTCCAACATCACCGACCCCGCCATCGAGCCCGTCGACTCCGCCATCGCCGCCCGCAGCCTGCGCACCCTGTATGAGCACGCCGAGCGCTACCGCACCGTCCTGTACTGGCGTCCGATCGTGCCCGGCCTCAACGACTCCGCCGCCGACATCGAACGGGCACGGGAACTGTCCCGGCACGCGCACGCGACCGTCTTCACCGGCCTGTTCTTCCGCGACCAGATCGCCTCCTACTACCAGGCACACGGACTGCCGATTCCCTACAACGAGACGGCACGGCGGAAGATCATGCCCGAGGAGGCCGAGCAGCGGATTCTCGACGCCTTCCAACAGGACGGCACGTGGGGGGCGTTGTTCCGAAAGACGAGCTGCGGGGTCGCGTACGCGCACGGAGAGGCCGACTACAACGGCCACTTCGGCATCCGGGAACTGTGCGACATCTGCCCCGAAACCCAGATCGCACGGTGCCAAGCTGCCTGGGTCAAGCCGGATCCGGCCACCGTCACACGCGAAGCCCGAGCACTCGGCGCGACCGGCGTCGTGGAGGTCAACGACCGTGCCATCGTCGTGGAGGGACTGGACGAGCCACCGCGCTACTACCTCCAGCACGGCTTCGGCTACCAGTGCCACGACCGCACCAAACCCCATCACCACCGCCGGCACGGCCGGGCCCCCATCGGCTGGACGGCGGAGAACGGACCCACCCCCGCATGAACTTCTCCTCCTGGCCCCCGCTGCTCGTGGTCGACGTCGAAGGCAACGGCGCCAACCCGCCCGACCTCGTCGAAGTCGCCGCGCTCCCCGTACGCGAAGGACAACCGGACACCAGCACGGCCGGGGCGTGGTTGACCAAGCCCCAGCACCCTGTGACCCCGTTCGCCGCCCGCGTGCACGGCCTGACGAACGGCCGGCTGGAAAACGAGCCGGGCTGGGAGGAGATCGCCGACCAGGTCCACACCCTCCTGGGCACCTCATGGATCTGCGCCCACAACGCGCACGTCGATCACCGAGTGCTCTCCGCGCACCTCCCGACGTGGCGGCCGGCCGGAGTCCTCGACACCCTTCGCCTTGCCAAGGCCACCCATCCCGATCTGCCCAAGTACACCCTCGACGCCCTCATCGACGACCTCCGGCCGGACCTGGCCGCAGCCCCGGCACACCGCCATCGCGCGACGTTCGACGCTTACGCCACGGCGCAGCTCCTGATCGCCATGGCTGACCGGTACGACACCTGGGACCAGCTCGTTGCCGCGGCTGTGCCGCCCGGAATGCCCGGAGCCCCCGAACCAGATAAGGACCCCACCCTGTGGTGACCACCCCTCAGCCCATCCGGATCGGCGTCATGGGCACCCATTCCAGCGGTAAGACCACTCTGCTCAGGCGCATCGAGATGGAGCTGCGCGGCCACGGAATCCCCGTGGCCCGTACCGGCCGTCTCGGGAAACGAGCCGCACTCGCCGGCCTGCCGAAGATGCAGCACCACACGGCTGCCTCCACCGAGTGGGTCATCGCCCAAGGCATCGCCGACGAGATCGCGGCCACCCGCCCCAACCCCGAACCGATCCAGGTCGTCCTCGCCGACCGGGCAGTCTGGGACGCCCTCGCTTACTTCCACGCCGCCGAGCAGTGGCGCCAGGAGACCCCTGACCCGCTGGAGCGCGAACGGCTACGGCTCCTGGCCTACACACAGGCCCCGAAGTACCACCTGCTCCTGGCCACGGTCCTCGACGAAACACTGCCGGTCGAGAACAAGCACCACTACGACGCCCGGTACCGCGCGCTGGTCGATCACCACACGTACGTGCTCCTCGCCGAAGACGAGGTCCCGCACCAGCGCGTCACCAGCGACCCCGACAGCCAAGCCCACGCCGTCGAAATGGCACTCCAACTCTGCCTCAACCAGGGCACGCCATAAGCATCACCCGGCAGGCAGTATCACCATTACCACCCTGGCCTCAGTTCAGGAACCAAAGCTGGAAAGAGGGACGCGTCGGCAAGCCGGCAGAGACTTAGGGCCCGTGACCTATGTCTCGTACTACTCCGTCGCGGCCCGAGCCGACTTCGCGTTGGAAGTTGCGTTGAGACGGGCTACCTGCGCGCGCTGCGAGACTTCGCCCCCGAAAGAGGACCACCCGAAGAGAGAAGCGAGCAGTTCGGCTGCGACAGCCGCTGCTGTCGTCAACGCTGCCATCACACCGCACATGGACGCGGGGGGCCTAGCAACCCATCGGCCTCGGCTTCTTGCAGCCGCGATGGCGCATTGCTCCGACCAGAGCTCAAGGACCTGAGCGAGACGGGCGAAGCAGGCTGCCGCCGCAGCCAAGCAAATATAGAAGCTAGTGAGCCCTCCGCCGATGCGCGCAGCGATACCAGGAGGTGGTCCTTCGTCGCTCCAAGGCCAACCCATGATGGAATAGACGACGGCCAGACCGGCCGAAGCTGCTATCCATGCAGACCCGAGCAGAGACTCCAGACGGCCCTCGTAGTCATCCTCTTCCTTGTCATCCTGTCTGGGCTGTCGTTCAGTCGACGCAGGTTTGCCGGACGTCTTTTTTCCTGAGGGCGGAAGAATGATCTGCCAAAAGCCACCGTGGACGTCGCCGCCCACAAACGTGCCGGAGCCGTGGTTGTGCTGTTCCCGGTACTCAGCGTCCGCCATCTGACGCCCCGCCGTAGTGAAATGTCACGCCACCGTGCACGTCACCACCGATGAACGTTCCAGTGCCAGTGTTGTGTTGGTTCCAAACATTCGAGACCGGCGGGTCAGGCACTGCGAGTTCGTTCACCTCGCTCATGGCGTCGCGGTGCTCGTCGAGATAGTGAGCGATGAGCTGTACCCAGGCAGTCGCTGCGAGCGCCTGAGCTTCTGGAGTGAGCGAGGTGAGCTGCGCTGCGGTGTCATCCACTGCTTGGGCAGCGGCGCGCTGTTGATCCGGGGCCGCCCGGCGGAAGAAACGCGCAACTCTCAAGCGCATCTTCTCGGAGCCCGATGTGGCTATGGCTGCGACCAGGGTGCCAGCGGCACCAGTGGCCACAGCCATTAATTCGGCGTCGTACATGATCGATATCTCCCCATCCGTGATGACGTGCCCCAGCAGAACCTACCGGGCACCACTGACACTCCGAGGGGACAATCCACAGTCAGTGGCTTCTGGATAGTGCCGCCGCACACAGCGACCGAACAAGCCAACGAGGGCCGCTACCCCGGCTATGGGGTAGCGGCCCTCGCGGTGTTTCTGACGGCATGTCAGGGAGTCGGTCCGGCGGTGCGCACTCGGTGCACAAGGGGGCGGAAAGTAAGCAGTTATCAGTGAGAACTGGTGAGGAGTGTTCTCGCAGGTCGCTGCTTGTTTGTGTGCCTTCCGCTCAAATGGCCGGACTTCGCGGTTTAGATGTCGAAGTACAGCTCAAACTCGTGCGGGTGCGGCCGCAGTTGGATCGGGGCGATTTCGTTTGTGCGCTTGTAGTCGATCCACGTCTCGATCAGGTCCGACGTGAACACGCCGCCCGCCTGCAGGTACTCGTTGTCGGCCTCAAGGGCTTCCAGTACCGCCGGGAGGGAGGTCGGGACCTGGGCCACGCCCGCGTGCTCCTCCGGGGCCAGTTCGTAGAGGTCCTTGTCGATCGGCTCCGCCGGCTCGATCTTGTTCTTGATGCCGTCGAGGCCCGCGAGGAGCAGGGCCGAGAAGGCCAGATACGGGTTGGACGACGGGTCCGGGGCGCGGAATTCGACGCGCTTGGCCTTCGGGTTGGAGCCCGTGATCGGGATGCGCATCGCGGCCGAGCGGTTGCGCTGCGAGTACACCAGGTTGACCGGGGCCTCGAAGCCGGGGACCAGGCGGTGGTACGAGTTCACCGTCGGGTTCGTGAACGCCAGCAGCGACGGCGCGTGCCTGAGGATGCCGCCGATGTAGTAGCGGGCGGTGTCCGACAGGCCCGCGTAACCCTGCTCGTCGTAGAAGAGCGGGTCGCCCCCGGCCCACAGGGACTGGTGGACGTGCATGCCGGAGCCGTTGTCGCCGAAGATCGGCTTGGGCATGAAGGTCGCGGTCTTGTTGTTGCGCCAGGCGACGTTCTTCACGATGTACTTGAAGAGCATCAGGTCGTCGGCCGCGGCGAGCAGCGTGTTGAACTTGTAGTTGATCTCGGCCTGGCCGGCGGTGCCGACCTCGTGGTGCTGGCGCTCGACCTGGAGGCCGACGGCGTCCAGCTCCAGGGAGATCTCCGCGCGCAGGTCGGCGAAGTGGTCGACCGGCGGGGCCGGGAAGTAGCCGCCCTTGTAACGGACCTTGTAGCCGCGGTTGTCCTCGGTGGAGCCCGTGTTCCAGGCGCCGGCCTCGGAGTCGATGTGGTAGAAGCTCTCGTTCGACGTCGTGTTGAAGCGCACGCTGTCGAAGACGTAGAACTCGGCCTCCGGGCCGAAGTACGCGGTGTCCGCGATGCCGGTGGACGCGAGGTACGCCTCGGCCTTCTTGGCGATGTTGCGCGGGTCGCGGCTGTACTGCTCGCCCGTGATCGGGTCGTGGATGAAGAAGTTGATGTTCACCGTCTTGTCGCGACGGAACGGGTCCACCCGAGCGGTCGAGAGGTCGGCGCGAAGCGCCATGTCCGACTCGTGGATCGCCTGGAAACCGCGGATCGACGAGCCGTCGAAGGCCAGTTCGTCATCCGGGTTGAACGCCTTCGCCGGGATCGTGAAGTGCTGCATCACGCCGGGCAGGTCGCAGAATCGGACGTCTACGAACTTCACGTCCTCATCCGCGATGAACTTCTTGGCGTCATCGGCGTTCTGGAACATCCAGCTCCTCCTCCTCCCGTCCCCGGGGAGGGGCGGGGGTTTATCGCTACTGGTCGTGCGGCCAGTGCGGTGGCACACGCAGGACCCGACCATAGGTATGCGGGATTTCTCAAGCATGACCCATTTGTTTCGCCGAAGTTAACCGGCCTGGGTGTGCGCCGTTCCACAGACCGGCCACCGCGGCCTGAAATGCGAGGGAGGGGAGGGAGGGGAGGGAAGGGAGGGCGGGAGAGGGGGAGGGGAGGGTGGGAGGAAGCGGGGGCAGGACGCCGGGGATGCGATCCGTACCCGGAGGGCGGTGCGCCGACACACGCGCAGTACCGTGGTCGGGTGGACAACAGGCAAGCAATCGGATCGTGGCTCTCCGGACCGCGCGCGGCCGCCGAGGAGATGGGCACGGACTTCGGGTACCGGGGCGAGCGCCTCGGGCTGCCGAAGGAAGGGCCCGGTTCCCTCGCCTCCGTCGGGCGGCGCTTCGGCGCGCTCTTCCTCGACTGGGCGCTGTGCATGCTGATCGCGTACGGGCTCTTCGGCCGCGACGGGCAGAGCGCCGCCAACTACGCGCTCGGCGTTCTCCTCGTCCTGCACATCCTCACCGTCGGGACCGTCGGGTCCACCCCCGGCAAGCGCGTCTTCGGCCTGCGGGTCGTCTCCGAGAACCGCGACCGGCTCGGCTTCGGACGGGCGCTGGCCCGCAGCGTGCTGCTCTGCCTCGCCGTACCCGCGCTCGTCTGGGACCGTGACGGGCGCGGCCTGCACGACCGGCTCGCCCGCGCCGTACAGGTGCGGATCTAGCCGGCCACCCAGGACCCCGAACGGTCAGGACGTAAGAGAGGGCGGCGGG